>JAZLLM010000084.1:0-8897 GCA_045598145.1 Bacilli bacterium
TAATATATTATTTATTATTTTTACTGTATATATAATAAGCATTCTTATTTTAGGATTCTTTGGTGGATTAAAAATTTATAAAGAGAAAAAGGAGAATAAAAATGACTAAGAAAATATTATATATAGTACTTACTTTATTGCTTTGCTTAAGTTTAAGTGGTTGCTTTAAATTTGCGAAAGATGTAGAGCTTACTGGTGAACTTATAACTAAAGATTTTAGTAATATTTTGGAAGAAGACATAAACTCTTTTCAAATAACTAAATTATACACAAAAAGTAAAAAAATCAAAGTTGTTCTTAAAAATTCAAGTGAGCCTTATATCAAAGTAACAGCACAAGAATCTTTATTCGATGAGTTAAATGTCAATCATAAAATATCTGGAATATATAAACAAATAATTATTAAAGGCAATGATGCTCATATATATGTATCTAAGGAAGACATCTTAATTGAAATTGGTTCATCTAAAATCCAAGGCATTTTCCTAAATAATTGCAATAGCGAAATTGATGGAAGCATGTTCGATAATAATATTACAATTGGCTTTAGCCAAGATACTTATTCTAAAATATCTGATTTGGATTGCGAAAAAATTAATTTAGAATGTAGTGGTGCAAGTGTAGTAGAATTTAATAAATTAAATGCATCTAAAATATCTATTGAATGTAGTGGTGCATCTAACATAACAATTAATGATGTAATTGGCGATACAAATGGAAATCTAGACATAGAGTGTAGTGGTGCATCTATTATAAATATTAACTCATTAAATATTAAAAACTTAGATATTGAATTTAGTGGTAATTCTATTTTAAAAGCTAAAAATATTAATGTAAGCAATAAAATTGATATTGAAGCTTCAGGTGAAAGCAATATTGAACTTGTTGGTTCTTCTAATGAAATTGAAACAGAATTATCTGGAAAGTCTACAGTTTTAGCTTTTGATTTAATTACTAAAATAGCATCTATTGAAGCTAGTGGAAGCTGTAAAATTCAAATGACAATAGAAGATAAACTTAACGCTGAACTTAGTGGAAGCTCAGCAATTAAATATAAAGGTAGACCTCAAATCGGAAAAATAAATACTTCTGGTAGTTCTAAAATTGAATGGGTTGAATAAAAATAAGTAAGTAGATAAAATTTTATCTACCTCTTTTTTATTAATTAAAATAATTATTTATAACGAGCAAATAATATGCTATAATATCTTATATATAAGAAAGAACAAATATGAATTTAAAATTAGTCAAATTAACTTACGAATATAAAAATCAATTAGAAGATATGTTATCTGAATGGATTGATTATAATAATCAAAACAAAGATGCTAATCATTCTCCATACGCCATCTTTAAAAATGATTATAAAGACTTTGATTACTATCTAGAAAATCTAGACGTAAAAGTAGAAAATGATCAACATGTACCTACTAGCACTTATTTTTGTTTGGATGAAGATAGAAATATATTTGTGGGAGCTGTAAATATTAGACATAAACTTAACCATGGTTTAATTGAAGATGGAGGCCATATTGGAGATGGCGTAAGACCAAGTGAAAGACGCAAAGGAATAGCTACAAAAATGATATCTTTAGCCCTAGAAAAGTGTAAAGACCTTGGTTTAAATAGAGTAATGATTACTTGTGATAAAGAAAATATTGCATCAAAAAAATCTATCACCAATAATGGCGGAATATATGAAAGTACTTTTGGTAGTGATGATAGATATTGGATTGAATTAAATGAAAACAATAAAATTATTGGTGATAAAATCATATTAAGAAAAGCTAAATTAGATGATATTACATCTATTTGGCAAAATGTATGGAATGATGAAAAAGTATATCAAACAATGCTTTTTACTCCAACACTTTCTTTAAGTGATGCACTTAATAGAATGATTAGAACAACTAACTATCAAGCCTTAAATTATGCTTATTTCGTTTGTGATAAAATCACCGATGAAGCTATAGGTATGTGTGCAATCCAAGAAACTACTGAAGGTACATTTGAAGAATGTGGGCTATGTGTAGGTGGAGCTTATCAAAGTCAAGGCTATGGAAAGGAAATGCTATCACTTTTATTAGATTTATCATTTAATAAATTAAACGCAAAAGAATTTAAATATTCATGCTTTGAAGATAACAACAAATCAAAATCTTTACTAAAATATTATAACTTCAAATTCACTGATAAATATAATATAATTAGAAATTGGGATAAAAAAGAATTTATAGTAGAAAACTATATTCTTCTAAAAGAAGATTATATAAAGTAAGGTGGCAAGCAAAACTTACCACCTTTTTTAATTATTCCTCTTTAATTTATTAAACCATCTATCACCTTTTTTATATGCTATTAACTCACATATATTAAATATAATAAAATATAATACTAAAGCACATAAAGAAATAAATGGGAATGTTAAAAAATTAGCACCTTTAAATAGTGAATGAATCAAAAACATTGAATTTACTTCATACTCATAATCAACAACACTCAATATTTTAATCACTAAATTACAATATAATCCTACGACTAAAAGCATTAATATTGATATTATCATATGTAACATATTCTTTAAGAAATTAATTTTTCAATAAATATAAGTGCTAACATGTTTATTAGCATAAGCCATGTGCCAATATACTTTTTAATATATCATAGTCATTCAAATGTGGACTTTTAATAAAATCCACGTTTGCAAACATTCCAACCAATGCAGAAAATATGCCAAAGAAAAAGCAGAAATTACCTAAAAAACTAGAAAACTTATTATTCTTCTTTTGCACAAAACCGTATATTAGCATACACCACATAACAACATTGCATGGATATATCGGTAGTATCAAATTAGGATTTAACTCTAAATAATTAACACCTGTGCCATCTACTATTTGGTGATACAATAGTGAACTATAATGACATGTTATAGTAAGTAATGGTAATATTATGAATATTAAATTAAAATATTTTTCATTTTTTACATATTTTTTTAGAATGAATAATATTAGTAAACTGACTAGTATTATAATTAAATACATTATTATTAGTTTAACCATTTGCTACTTCTAATAAACGCAATATTAAATATTATACCATAATTTGTTCTAAAATTCCAGTGTATAATATTTTCATTAGCCATCATGTTTATTTATATCTAAATAACAAGTCATTTTCATTATATTGCTAATTCTTAAGATATATTAAAAAGGTATTCTGCCACTAATATTAATTGGTAAAATACCTGATTTTTTATTTTGTGTTTTTTAACCTTTTTCACTATCATAATATGTGTATTTAAACACAAAAATACAAATTAATAGAGAAAGACATAATGGTTACTATCTTTCACTTTTTTTAAATATCTCAATTAATTAAATTCTATAACTTATCAACAATTAGCAACACATGACGCAAAAGCAAATATAATAAATATTGCAGCTATTACACAAACTACATAGCATAGTGTCCATTCCTTTTTTATTTTTTCTCGTTCTATTTCTTCTATTTTTTTATTTTCTATTTGCTGCTTATTATATAATTCCAAACATTCTTTATATAGTTTGGGAGAATCACAATAATCTTCAAGTTCTTTAAACATACTTATCGCAGTATCATAATTACGTTCATATTTACAATATTTTGCTAAATTATAAGTTGTTTTTTTATTATAATTTTCAAGAATTTTCTTATTTTCTTCACTTGCAAACCTTAAAGCTTTTTGGTAATCTTTATCGTCGCTTAAATGTACTCTTAACTCGCATATGTCTTCGAGTTTTTTTATTTTATGTTTTATAAGTAATTTATAAATATAAGCTTCTGCACACTCAGGATCTTCATCCAATATCCTTTCAATGTTTTCGTTTGCTCTTTCATACTCGCCATCTTCTATAAACATTAACGCTCTTATTAATAATGAATTATGATTTTGAGAATTTGTTCTTTCATAAGTTTCATTAGTTCTATATGTTTGTTCGTTTGAAAATACTCTATCTTTTCCAAACACTTTATCTATTGCTCGAATTAAATCTTGTTTTGCACCTAATCTATCTAAATTTTGAGATTGAAGTGATAAGAATTCGTCAGGCATATCATATGCTTCCATATCCCTATAACATGGAATCATATATTTAGATCCTTTGTTCTCCGTCATAAATGATAAATAACGAGTCCATTCATTCTTTACCCAAACAGCTTCAAAATATTCTTTTTTAGATCCTATAACAAGCATTACTTTCGCTGATTGTAAAGCAGCAAAAATAATTGGTTCATACTGTTGACCTAGTTTTGACTCTAAAGTTATTCTTGAGAAGAATACTTTATAATCTTTATTAGTCAATTCATTATAAATATCTTCAGCAACGAATGAGTCCCTTGTACGAGAACCATTATCATCACTTTCTTTATAACAAATAAATATATCATATGGTGCTTCTTTTTGCGATATTGCAATAATTGATTTTTGAATTCTATCTATTACTTCTGCTTCATCTTGATATATCTTTCTAGCAACTACATCAGCGTTAGCAATTGCATCTTTATAATCAACATCATCAAATATTGAATTATAAAGTGTTCTATGACAAGTTGGTATTTTTTTCTTAGTTAGTGGATCATCAACATATTCAATACCATATCTACATAACACTATACCCCAATGAGCTTCTGAGTCTTTTGGGTATTCTATTAATATAGATTCGTAGTTTTGCAATGCTTTATCAAAATCGTTTTTTAAACGTGCAGCATTAGCACGGTTAAATAAATTCGTTTTTCTTTCACTGTCTAAATTTGGAACTACTTGTTCAGAACCACAAGCTTCGCATATAACAACGGTTTGACCTTCAGTTGTTTCATTTGGGCAGCCACAACATTTACAGTTTATTTTTAGCATGAAAAATACCTCTTTTATAATTAAAAATTTAATTGTCCTTTTAAAGAACTATCTTTAAATTCACTATCATTTTCACATAATGGTGAAGAAACACATTTATTTTTTATATCTTTGATTACATCGTCAGTAAGTTTTAACTTTACCGAATTAACACCATTTTCTATTAAATCTTTATTGATCTTAACAATCATGCGACATTCATTTTCATAATTCCAAGGATAATATTTTTTTACATATGTTAACGAATCAATTGTTTTAATATTACATTCAGTTTTAGTATCGCCTTTTTTAATGTCATAATTATTAGAGTCTTCTTTTCTTTTAGAGTAATAAATAACATCGCACATTTCAATACTAAAATCTGTAGTTTCACCTTTGTAATTAAATTTTATTCCATCGAAATTACCATATTCTATTTTTGAATTATTATCAACAATTGATTTTAACATCTCTTTGGAAAAAGGAATCATTGCACCTTTTACAAATTTTCCATTTTCTTTTTTACTATATACTATCCACATTGCAACATTTTCAGAAATAGAAAAAGTAAAGCAAATAACAAATTTTAAAAATCCATCTGACGTGTCTTTTATGTTATTTTCATCGATTTTATCGTTATATTTATTATTTCTTAATATAATACTTTTACTTTTAATTATACAATCTATAATAGAACAATCGCTATAATAAATTTTATAAGATGTATGATGTTCGCCACAATGTCTTAGACAGCTAAGCAAATCACAAGCAGATTTTATATGATTTTTTATGTTAGCTAATTCTGGATCTTTTTTTCCTACAAACAATTTCATTTTTTAGCCAATTTGGCCTTTTGATTCCTTTCTTTAATTAATATAATTAATTCTTCTATATCATCATTTAATGTATAAAATAATTTACTATTAATATTTTCTTTTAATGCTAAAAATTCTTTGTTAATTTTATCTTCAATTTCATTTAAAGCATCATTTGATATTGGATCACTATAATTTACTTCTTCCGCTAGTTTCTCTAACAATGATTTAATGTTTTCATCATTAGCTTTTTCAACAAGCATTTTTGTTTCAACTTTTAAATCGTCTATAAATTTAGTTGTAGTAGGAGATGATTCTTCCATCTTTTGAATTTCTTCTTTGTATGTATCGTCTACAATCATACCTACAACTGTAAATCCAATTAAAATAATTACTAAAATAGGTAAGATCCATCCTGGAATAACTACAAAAGCACCTACAATTAAAAATATTAAAGTAATAATTAATTGAATTAATAAATAAATATATCCATTACGAATAATAGGCCAACCATAAATTTTGCTTTTTAAAGTTTTAGCGTCTTTCAATCCTACATATGCTATTAATGGTTGACTAATAATAGCAAACATTCCACTAGCCCACGCCATCCAAAATACTAAATTACTTTTATGAGGATATGGAATGGTAAAAACCAAAACATTATAAATAAACGCTATTATTAATACAATTATTAAATATCTTTTAGCATTCTTTCTCATAATTATTCACCTTTTTTCTTACCACAAGATGGACAGTAATTTGATGAAATATTCTTTTCACCACATTCACAATCCCATGTCATATTTTCTTCTGTTTTTTTCATTCCACAATCAGGGCAAAAACCCGACTTGATATTTGTCTTTCCACATGAAGAACAAGTCCATCCATTTTTTTCTTCTGGTTTCTTTGTTCCGCAATTAGGGCAGAATAAAGAATTAATATTTGACGTATGACACTTTGGACATTCCCAATTATTTATTTCAGGCTTTCTAGAACCACATGATGGGCAAAAAGTGGATGTAATATTAGTTTGGCCACAGACACAATTCCATCCAGTAGAATTTTGTTTTGTAATAGATGTACCTACTTTATTAGCTGAATCAACTACAGGAGTTATTACCTCTTTCGCCATACTCATAACAGATCCTACAGCACCCATAGTAACACCTAATCCTACCATATCACCTATAACGCCTGTTGCTGCTCCACTAGGTCCACCTTGTGGCATATTTTCCATTGCTGCTAGACCAACTTGACGTTTAGTTTCGTCTTGATATGTATAACCTTTCATTTGCATTTCTTGGGCTTCTGCTTGTGCTTTTAATCTATATGCTTCTGCTTGTGCTTGAGCTGCAATAATTTCTTCTTGTGCTCCTGTTTGTGCTTCTACAACTCTTCTTTGTTGCTCTGCAATAGCAACGTTTTTCTTTATTTGCTCTTCACGAACTAAAAGATATTGTTCAGCGTATTGTTCTTTCATTCTTCTAAAGTTAGGATCCTCATCAGGAGTTAATATTTTTAATACATAAAATTCTGGTAAAAACATTCCGTAATCTTCTAATGTTTTGTTTATCTCTTCTTTCATCGATTTAGATAATTCATCCATATGTTCATCAACTTCAAGAATGTTTATATTATTATTTTTTATATGCTTAGCAAGTATTAATTTAACTTTAGAAATGATTAATGCTTTAAATTTACCTGATACAACCTTAATATCATAAGGGCTATCAATAATATCAATATTTTTAAGTTCAGATGTTGTGCCTATAAGCTTTATTAATAATTTTCTAGCATTTGATACTTTAATATTAAATTCACCATAAGCTCCTATTTCTAATGATAGACCAGATGCTGGATCGAACATTCTAACCTTAGTATCAGTTCCCCACTTAATTCCAGTTTGTGTTACCATATTAATGAAATATACTTCAGAATGAAATGCTTTATTAGAATCAAATGGTAATTTATACAAATCTTTTAGAATAGGAAGTTTTTCAGTAGCCAGTGTATATCTACCAGCACCAAATGAATCTAACGCTTTTCCATCTCTAAAGAAAATTGCTTCTTGTGATTCATGAACAATTAATTGGGAACCTAAATTAAAATCTTCTATTGGATGTTTCCAAACTAAAACATTATTTGGGCCTTCATATTTAATTATGCTAGCTAATCCTTTAGATTTCATTTCTTCTTTTACAATAACAGATTGTACATCAATTTGTTCTTTACATAATGGGCAGGTATAAGTTTTAGCGTTTTTATCCACTTGTAACTCGCAATAGCATGAAGGGCAATTAATAATTGCATAATTTGACTTGCTTTCTTCAGTAACTAGATGATTTTTACAAATTGGGCATAAAGCATTATCACCTTTTGCTTGATCATATAATACTGTATTTCCACAATGAGGACATTCCTTAATTGTAGTCTTGTCTTTATTTACATCAATAATCTTTCCACATTTACATTCTAATACTTTCCTTGAGAAGAATCCTGTAGATGCTTCTTGATAAGTTCCACAATGTGGACATTCAATAATAAATTTACCCATTTTCTTTTTTTTCCTTCTATAGTTAATTTATTTATAAAATAATCAAAATTTTATGCTTACATTATAATATATATATATATATATATATATCAAGCACTATTTGAAATTAATTAAAATTAAAGCGCAAATATATGATAATTGTAAATAATAAAATAAGTTTATAACAAAATGGTAATCATAATTTTATAGAAATGGTAATTTAAGATTTATAAAAATGGTAATTACGATTTAATAATTATGGTAATTTAATTTTAATAATTTGTTTATAGAATCATTGTGTTCTATAAACTTTTTTTCTTACTTGTGTTTCTCAATCGAGTAGGAGAAAATAAATATTTTTAAGTAAATATTTATTTTCGACCTCTCACACCACCGTACGTACGGTTCCGTATACGGCGATTTAATGTGTATTCAAACATTTGTTTGCAACTTCTTCCTTTCACTGTAATACTATACTATTTGCTCTCTTTCTATGTTCCTTACAATACAATCAATTGAGAATACTTTGTATTTACTGCCTTGTGCATAGTATCTAATTTGCATTCTTAAGTTGAACACATCATTCGGTCCTTCAGTTATTCAATAACCTACTATTGACTAAGCTATCTTCTCACTATTTGTTGTTACTACTTATTCGCTAGTGAGACCTCCTAGG
>JAZLLM010000085.1:0-74724 GCA_045598145.1 Bacilli bacterium
ATAGGAGGATTTTATGAATTACTTAAAAAAAATAGCAGTAACCTGTGGAATTACTTTTTTAATATTATTATCGTTAATCTTTTTTGGAAGATATAATTTTACATATTCAGGTTTAAAACCTTCAAACAATAAAATCCTGTACGGTTCGTACAGGACTTTAAAGTTTGATTGTTTTAATTTTAGATAACAATTGTATTCTAATTGAGATTTAAAAGTGATATTATCGTATGTTATTTTTTTTGTATTTTTTACTTTTTTATTTAACATACTTAAATATTTAATGCATTACGACGTATCATATCGTCAAAAATATAATATTTACCAATAAAATCATTTGCTTTTGATTGTAAATTAACGATACGTTCAGTTAGATATAAAAAATTATGTAAAACACCTTGAACCGAATGATTATATATCTCAATTATGTTTATAAGATTTATATTGTGAGAAATATAATCAATAATGTCTTTTTCGTTTTTATATATATCGTAAATACATTCAGCTTTTAATAAAATAGCATTTAAAATATACAACCAATTAATAATAATATTGTAATTTTTAGTAGGATGTAAAAATCTAAACTCGATTGTTTTATTGCGTTTATAAAATAACGCATTAATAAAATTAACACAGTAATAACGAGTTTTAATTTGCCATTTATGATTACCATCTACATCCATAGGATGAGAAGCTTTCATATTTAGTGGTACAATTTTTTTATCAAGCATACCTGTAGCTAAAAATCCATACATTTGTTCAACACTACACAAATCAAGTAGTTTTGCACAATAATTTTTACCAGTACTTTTATATCGATCTGTGTAGAAAGTATACATTGGTAAATAATTTTCTAATTCGTTTTGTATCTTATAAAAGATACGATATACTGTAAAAATATATAAAGGTTCTAATGGAAATCCACCAAAATGTATGTGTAACGCACAATCGTTATCAAATTTTGTATATTTCTTTAATACATTTACTTGTTCCTTTATTAGTTGAAAACCGTTACGATTATTCATAACAATAGTAGCATATTCGTTACCTTTAATAGAACCATCACGTAAAGGTATTAAACCATATTGATAACATTTTTCTTCAGGAATAACACCACAAGAAGTTTCATATTCAATACCAAAAGTATACTTAAAGAAATCTTTTTGTGCACTTCTAATTGCTTTTTGTTTAATAGTTGTCTTTTTAAAGTTATTTAGATTTTTCTGTGCAGCATAATTTTTTTCAATTGTTTGGTAAGGAAAACAATATTCTTTTTTAATTAACGGATTAATATAATTAAATTTAGTTTGATCACCTACTAAATAATAATAATATCCGTTATTATAATTAAAAAATAAATTACTTTTATCTTTAAAAGTAGAATATTTACACGATGTTAATCTTATTTTGTCAACAACTGTGTCATTATATACTGCCATACCAATAATAAAAATTTCATCATTAGCTACAGAATCATTATCGTCGTGTGTTATTTTAAAACCATTATCTTTTGTATATTCAATGTTTGTAATCATTTTTATAAATTTTGAATTATAGATTGAATTATATCTTCACTTTCCATTTTATCATATTTATTAACTATATGGAAAAAAGATTGGTAATTCATTTTACTTTCAGAAGTAAATTTAGAATTATAACATGTACCATTCTTAAAACAATAACAAATAGGTCTCTTTTGTAACAACGGTACATATTTTCCATCTGCTAATATACATTCAGTATTATATACATAATAATATGTTAAATCGTTTAGATTTTCAATAGGTAATGAAGAAAATTGATATACTAATTCTGGCCATTCACTAACTAATGCTGCATGAGATGATAATTGTAAATAACTATCACATACTGTACATAAAGCTTCGTATACTTTTTTACCATAAATTAAAATACCACCAAAAAACCAAAATGGCTTTTTTGTTTGTACATCTGTTTTATCTAATAATGTTACTTTACCATTAGGAGTAGCATACATTAAACCGTCTGCTAATTTGTTATTATAATAATATTTAAAATTCTTAATTTCAATTTCTTGATTAGAAAATAGCTCTGTTTGTGTATTTGAAGTATTTGATTTATTAGATGAATTATAATACATTGTACCATAATAATCTTCATAATAATTATATATACTATTAGGATGGTAATATTTTTCTCCATTACCATACATAGCATCTTTTTGATGTAATTTTTCTCTTTCTTCACATTTATCTAAAATAAATAACTTCTTTTCATTTACATCGTAATTAATAACGCAGTTGTAACTTAAATTATATATTTTGACTTCTTTCTTAGTACAAAAGTTTTTCACATATAAGTAAGTAGGAATAGAACTAAACCATAAACCATCTTTAGTAATAATACAATACAAAGGTCTTTCTTCAACTAATTCAGATTTTTCATAGCTGTATAATTTAGATTTACCATGAAACATAAAAACCTGTGGTTTTCTGTTAGGTGTTCTATAATCAACATATACAAAAGCACCAGCTCCAATATATTCTTTAAAGACATCAGTACCGTGATAATAAATGATTTTAGCCATAATTTGACTATCGGTATCTTCTTCAGACCATTCGTCCGTATTTAAATACTTTTTAGCTAATTCAATATAATTAATAATTGTACCGTTATGAATTAAAACGAAATCAACTTCGTTTGTTTCTTTATTTTTAATAACAATCGGTTGAGCTGTTTTTTCATTTATAACACCTACAGATGCTTTACGACAATGACCTAAAATAATTTTAGCTTTTTTATTTTCTTTTAATAATTTACTTTCATAATAAAAATTATTAAAATACTTTTTTTCTTTTATACCATATTCTACTTTACCGTCGATAAATAAGCCACAAGAATCGCCTCCTCTTATATCATTATCAATACCTAAAGTAATTAAAGTTTGTAAATCTATATTTGTTGTAGTATTACCTATAAAACCAAAAAGTCCACACATAGTTATATAATATTATATTTTTGAATTAAATCTTTTGCTACTTGTAAATTATTATCATTAATTGCTAATTGTACTAAATTTCCTTTTGGTAATTGTACTTCATTACAATAAGCATTAATTGCTTTTACTGTTTGATTGTAAACAAATTCTAACGTATCAATATTTGATAGAAAATAACCAGAAAGTGTTCTATATTCTACACCCCAAGGTTGAATACGAAAACATCCAGCTTTACCATATAAATAACGTCTTTGTTGATCATCATCAATTAAAATTGACGGTAATCCTAAAAATAAATCCATATATTTGATTAATGTAACACTGGTTTTTACATTTGGTTTATCGTAACCAATATGAATATGCATTCCTACACTACGTAATCTTTCATCAATTAAAGCAGGGCGTGGATTTTGTTTACGTGTATAACAATTAAAATCTGGATCACATCCGAATTCCCATGCTTCATCACAATTTAATTCTTCATATGGTACTAAGTTAGATGCTTTATGATTTAAAGTAAAATTTGGATTTATATTTTTTACATAATTTAATATGTATTCTTTCATTTTTAAAATATTATCGATAAACGTATTCTTATCTTCCAATTTTACTGCAGGTACATTAAATTCAATAGAAATATTATCTGTTTGTAAAGCAAATCCATTACCTAATTTATCAATTTGATAAGGTTCTTGTTTAGTACCAGGAATTAAACCAATGGCTGATTTAACACATTTATGTTCATTATCAAATAAAAATAATTCTGGATCAGTTCCAATTGTGATATTATGTAATTCTTTCATTTTAAATATATTTTTGAATTAAACTATTTAATTTATTATGCAATTCGCATTTATTCATCATTTCAGGATGTCCTTGAATACCTAACATTTTTGTTTTAGGATAATAAATAATTTCAGGCTCTTTAATAATTAGTTTTTTATCTATTTTATCTCCTTCGTAAATTTCTGAACGTTTTTCTGTTGACCAAGCAATTAATTCATAATTCTCTTCTGGAAGATTGAACGGATAAGCCATCTGATGATGGGTAGATGTAATTTCATATTGTTCTCCATCGTTAAACGTAATGTTGTGAGTATTCCAAATGGCATGATTATTACAATTTTGAATTAATTTACCACCGTTAAGTGCACAAATTAATTGAGAACCTCTACAAACACCTATACACAAAGGTTTATTTTTTAATGTTTGAACATAATTATAATACCCAACTTCACGTAAATCACGTATTGCATTACAATATGTAGTTACGTGTTTTTTACAATTGTATAAATCTGGTGAAACATCTTCACCGCCAGTAAAAAATACAATATTTGCTTTTTCAACATTATTTGTTAATTCGCAATTTTCAATCCAATTAACGTAATCGATTGAATTACCAACTACAAAAATTTTATTTTTCTTCATTTTGATATATTTTTTTGTAAATAAATTCGTAAGCTTTTTTTCTTTGTTCGTAAGATAAATATAATTCAGTTTCTTTTGTGTTATCATCGTAAGTACATACAGAACTTCCACGTAATAATTCATTATGATATAATTTAAATTCTGTATCCGATTGAGGATGAATAGCATGTACCATATCGTATGCACTTTTCTTTAATATATTTCTAACTTTACGTAAACTAATTTTTTCAACTATGCGATTACCCCAAAGAGGTAAAATAGTATGTACACTACTTGAACCTGCTAAAGTATATTCTTGCAATATTAAAATTTCATACGGAAGTAGATTATTCCATTTTTCTTTACGTAAAGAGAACATATCTTTCAAATGAATATTATATGGAAATTCATATAATTTACGAAACATGGTTAAAAGAAATTTTACTTGTAATATAGTTAAATTTTCAACCTTTAATGTAACAATATAATAATCTTTCTCATATCTTTTACGAATATCTCTATCGGCTATATTATTAATATTTAAATCTTTTTGTATATCCCAAGTAAATGGAACAATATTAGCTAAATATTTCAAATAATATGTAATTTGTTTTAAATTTAATAAACAATAATTGCTCTTATATGGAACTAAACGCACACTAATTAATTGGCGTAAAGTAAAAGAATTATTAGATTTAGTTAATTTTTGAAATACTTCTCCGTAACACGCATGACTTGTTATTGGTTCATTATTTAATCCATAAACACAATCGTAATCAAAATCTGTAAAGTTCTTTTTCATAATAATTGTAAATTTTTTGTAATTCGTTTAAATAAATTTTTGCTGTTTCTTCACCTAAAGCTGGAGCAGAATTTGTTTCTAAAATAATAAATTTAGGGTTTTCATGTTCACTATTTTGTACTTTAACATCTACACAACCAATTTCTAAACCGACTGATTTAATTGCTTCTTGACATGCAGATACAATTTCATTCCAATTTGTTGGTTTATCGAATTGTGGATTATTTTCTACATACCAAATAGTATTAATATGATGTCTATGCCAACGATCAGTAGCATTTTCTTTTAACATTTTTCTATGTGTAAGAAAACATCCAAATCTATCAACATGTAATCTATATTCACGTGAATATGTTTTATATTCTTCTATAATATAATTGTTAATTTGAAGTTGTTTATCGTAGACTGTTTTTACAAAATCTTCTTTTGTTGGACAATAATAAATACCCCAACCTTTTGAAGAATGTTTGTGTTTAATAATAACTGGATATTGCAATTCTACTTTATTTTCAATAAAATCTTTAAGATAACTCCATTTAGCAGTTGGAACTTTTGCTTCATCGAAACATTCTTTCATTAAACCTTTATCATTTGATTTCATACAACTTGCAACTGTATTAATTTCAATAATACCGTTTTTTAATTGTTTTTCGGTAAAAATGTCTTCGTTTTTAGTAAAACTGCCTAAACGAAATACTGTAGGTTTTTTAACTTTAATTTGTTTTCTTAACTGATTTGCAGAATAATTTCTACTACGAATCTTTAACCACATTGTAATAATTGTTTAAAAATCAAAATAAATTTTTCTTTACCGTATTTTTTATATAAATCTGAAGGATCTTTACATTCATATTGCGTAGGAATACAAATATTTATAAAATTATATTGCTGAACTAATTCTGATGCGTGATTTTGACCTACATTTTCTAAACGATTAAAATCATTATCATATAATATAAATATTGTTTTAAATCTATCTTGTAGTTGTTTAATTACTTGTGATTTTGGTATCATTCCTTCACTTTGTAAACAACAAGAAGGTATTCCTAGATTTGCCCATAAACATAAAGCATCTTTTCTGGAAGAAGTTATAATTAAATATTCACCTTGTTTGGGTAATTGTGACCATAAATCCCAAACAGAAGAATCTGTATCACCAATCCATTTATACTTATTACTTTTTGGTTGATATACTTTAATAGTTTGTTTATCATCTTTAAATTCAATATAAGCATAAGCATATCGTTCAGCTGGTAATATAACTTGTTGATTATTTTTTTCAATAAAAATATCACTAATAGGATAAACTTTACCAAATTCTAACCATTGTTTATTAATACCGTAACTTTGCCAATATTCTAAATCGTAATCTTTAAAATCACGAACTTTTACATTTAATTTAAAATTATTTAATTGTAATTTGTGTTTATAAGTATTTTTATGAATTTTATGTGAAATTTGATAGGTGGATAAATCTTTCGATATTTTTTCTAATACTTCTGGGAATGTTAAATGAAAATAATTCATTAATAAATCAAACACACCACCAGACTCTTTAGTCCCGTAATCATAATATGATATTTTATTACTATTACGATAATATAATGCAAATGAAGGATTACGATCTTTTCTTAAAGGTGAATTTATAACACAAGGTATGCGATTAATATTAAAATAGTGAGTAAGAATATCCTCCTCACTCACCATTTTATATATACTATCTATATCGATAGATTTTTTACCTATAATCATTAGAACGGAAGGTCATCAATTTGAACTTCAGATTGTTGTACAACTTGAGTTTCAGTTGGTTCAGGAATATTTGTAACATTATTTTCTTGTAAAGTTACAGCATTACCAAAAATATCACTTTCTGCTACAGGAGTTTGTGTAATATTTTGTGTAAACTGTGTCTTTTGCGGATTCCATACGTGTAAAGCTTGAATACTAAATTCAGTATTAGGATATGAACCATTTTGTTTCATATTTTTAATTTCTTTATCAAATTTCAAATAATAATTTGAACCTGCTTTAAGAAATACACGGTTACAAATATCTTGATAATGGTGATTATCATCAGTAGTTTTAATACCTACAGCAACTTTAACTTGATAATCAGGAGCTTGTTTAAAGTAAGACTTCAATTCGCTCAAATCACCTTTACTAATTTTATCCCAATTCAATGAACATTCTGCAAATTTTAACTGTTCTTCTGTAACAGTTACCCATGCATTATTTTCTTTATCCCAACTTGTTGAATCAGGAATATTATATAAAGCTTTAATGAAGGCAGTTAATTCTTCTTCACCACGATGACAAACACGATATTTACCTACCATACGATTATTATGTTTAATACCTTGTTTGTATTCATCTTTCGTTACATAACAACATTCACCATAATTATCAATAACTCTAACTTTACTATTATCAGATGTCATTTTAGGTTCATTAGAACAGAAAAATGTAATTTTGTCGTGAAAATCAATTTCGCTATTTTCAGGTGAACCAAGATAATAAGTAATTTGCTGTGTTACAATATTATCTTTTTGCATTGTATAGTTTGGTTCGTTAGTTAATTCACGACCAGTAAGTTCTTTAATTTTATTTTTGTCAGGATTAATTGATTCTACTTGTAATGAAGCAATACCGATATATCTTTTAAAATCAGATACATTTTCTGTAGATTTTTTACCAATTTGAATTGCCATATTGCAAAATTTTTTAATAAGAGTTTTAAAATTATTTGATTTTTTCGTTTTAATTAAAGTATTAACTGTTTTAATCGGTTTTGGATCGATTTTATAATATTTTTGAACACAATCTTTTACATATGCAAGAGAATTTGGAATTTCAAAAGAAGGAAACATTCCAAGAGGAGCTTTTGCAGAAGAATGGTTTGCTTTTGTTTGAAAATAGTATTCGTTTTCACCATTTTCTCCATATTCAACTCTTGTCATTAAAACAATAGAATAAAACGATTCTGGTGGATTTTTCTGTAATTTTTTACCAATAACTGAAAATACTTTCTTTTCAGAACCATCGGGTTGTGTAACCATCATCGTATGTCCCATAATAAATACAATTTGATCAGGACGTAATAAAGTATTACATAACATATTTAATTCAATAACGTCATTTGCAATATCTCTCCACTGATCAAATGTCATTTTCTTTCTATCGTTAAATTCTCGCATTGCAAGATAACAATTAATAGTATCAATAGAAATCGTTTTAATCTCTGGTTGTTTTGCGATAAATTGCAAAATTTGTTTTAATTGATTAAAATCTGTAGGTTCTGAATAATTTCTTTGTTCTCTACCCCACATACCAGCTGGAAACGGTAAATCTTTTCCATCTAAATTAATAATGAAATGTGTTTTAGGATCTAAACCTTGATACAACTTCATATCAAATTCCATATTATCATTTAGTGGTAATTTACCATTTGAACCAACTATAGTTGCGGTTGTTTTACCGTCACCGCTATCCCCAAGAATTGCAACAATTTTTGCCATAATTTTTTAGTTTTAGTTTTTGTTTTAATTAATAAATTAACCGTACGTATTTTTTCAATAGTGTTATAAAATGTTTGAATTTGTGGATCGTTAGGTAATGGTAATTCTTGAAAGAAATTCACAGCACCGTCGAAATATAAAGGACAAATACCATTTTGATCACCTTCACGATTAACAATTACTTCTAAAAATCTAATATTATTACGAAATTTAGTTATATCGTAACCTAAATATTCTTTTATTTCGTGACGAAACGGACTAAATAAACCTAACATAATATCAACATCTCTTGCAATAGTTTTAGAATCTCCTAAACCATTAGCACTTGGTCTTAATTTTTTAAGTTTAAAGTTTTCAGAAGATTCCACATCAGCTGCTTGTTGAACAATTTCAACAGGACTAATATTATATCTATTACGAAGTTTTACAAGATATGAAGATAGTAAATCCATTGATTGTTTTAAACTCAAACCACTTTCAGTTTGTACTAATCCTAAATGATCAATAATCGGAATAAAATAATTATCTGGATCATTTGGTTCATAATAATCAAAAGCTTCAACTTGTTCTTTTTCGCCAGTGAATTTATTAGTTATAGTAGTATTTTTGTAATGTGTTTTACCATTTTCTATAATGTACGATTCTAACGATTTTTTAATACCTGTAGGATGTCTTTCAGGTCTAAATTCTACACATTTATAATAAAAATCCATTATAGATGAATACGGTTCTTGTTTTAATAAATTAAGAATACTTTCATCTAATGGTTTATTTGATTTAGTAGATTTTAAATCTTTAGTTGTAATATGTATTTTACCTTGCGAACATCTATATAACAAATACGATATAAATCTTAATGTTATATTTTCTTGAGATTCTTCAAGATTATAATAATAAATTTTTATTCGTACCTGTTCAGCATGTTCGTAGGCATATAAAAGAGTATTATATAAAAATATATAATTAGCAACTTGAGTTTTTCCTATTTTAGTATTCGCAGTAATCATATATAATTTACCGTGCTCAATACCAACAAAATCATTACTAAATCTAATAAAAGGAGAGGGAATACAATTGATTCTACCGTCAAGAATATTTTGTCTTCTTTGTTGTAGAAAACTAATTAGTGAGTTATAATTTTCATTCATTATTTTAAATCAGCAACCCAATTACTATTTTGTTGTGGCACTTCTCCATCTTCTATATATGCAATATAAGTAAGTAAATCAGATTTAAATTCGTTTTCACCACCTTTTTCTTCATTTTTATATATAAAAAACGGTAATGTGCGCATTGTAGTTAAATCACCATTAAAAGATTCAATATATTTTTTACAAGCTTCCCTAACTTTATCATAATCAAGTAATTCATGTAAATATTTATCTTGTAAAGTAGTTAATCGTTTTGTTAATTCAAAAACACTACATCTCCAAGATTTATTAGTATTCGGCTTAATGCCTTTTGGATACATATTTATTAAATCTTTAGCTAATTTAATTGTTTCTTCTTTATCAACAAAAGTTACGATTTTAGTATTGGTTACATCTTGAATTGTTTTTATGATATTAATATCATTTATATGATAACTTTTCGTAATAGGATTTTTTGTTACTTGTCCACTATCTAAAAATCTTTGTAATAAAGTTTTTAATGATAAATTTTTATAAACAAACAATAAAGCTAAATATTCTTCTGTTGAAATATGTTGTTCTTTTAAACGATTTTTATTAATTATCAAATCCATTATCTATGTCATTTTGTGTTAAGTTTAGATTTAAAATTTGTTTACATATAGTATTAATTTGATTTACATTAGTTGGTTGTAATGGTGAATTAACATCATATATAAACCATTCTGTTCTAAAAGCATCCATTAATAATGCTAATTTTTTTAATCGTTCTTCCATAATTTAATTAATAAGTGTAACATTTCAGGTTCGTCACCCATTAATTCTGTAATAAAATCTCCTATTCCCGCAAATGGGAATAGGAGAATAATACTAATTTTTGTTTTACAATTTTTTAACAATTTGTTTGATTTTCTTAACATAGTTTTTATCAGAAGCGTAATGTTTTTCTAAGTAATTGTAGTATTGTTTTTCATTTAAATTACTACAATATTTTGATTGAAAAAAAGCATAATCTATTACAGCATCATACCAAGTATTAAAGACGCAATATTCTTCGTTTCCAATATTCATTGTTGGTCTTTTTGATGGTACTTTCATACCAAATAAATTATTTTTCAAAAGCATTTTTTCATCTGTCAGATTACCAGTTTCTAATAATGCCTGTGCTAATACAATTTTAGGATGTTCAACTTTAATATCTAATAAATATTGATATAAAGTTTCTTGTGATAAGATTTCAATTTCTTCATCGTTACATTCAACTACAACATTTTGTTGTACAGGTTGTTCAATTCGTTTAATTTCTTTTTTAATTTTATTAATCGAACTATATTCTATACAATATGCTGTAAAAAAGAATAATACGATAATTATTACTACAATATCTGCTTTATTAAGTTTTTTCATTGTTAATTTGTTCTAATTGTACGATATCTATTAATACATTGCTGTACCGTAAATTTCGTACTATTTTCACTTAAATAATTAATTTTATCGATAACTTTTGAGATAGCATCCTTCATACTATTTTTACGATTAGTAATTGCTTGAAGAATAAGACGATCTTGTTTTTTGTTAAATTTTGATGTAAAAAGCATAACTTTAAATTTTAAATTATTAAAAGATTTTATATAATGTTATATTATTATATTGTGAAATATCCCAATTTTTATAAGAATTAGTAATAACTACTTTATCAAAAGTATTAGATAGTTTTTGTAAACCTTCTTCGTTAACAACATGTGTTACAGCAATATTAATAGGAATTGACCATATTTTTCTTAATTGTTTAGCAATAGAAATAAATGTATTACCACCATCACATAAATCATCAATTAAGAGAATACTTTCTGGTTGAAAATCACGTTCAATTTGTGTTAACGTTATATCTTGTTCAATAAATTTAATTTTACCAGTAGATAAATCACGTACTTTCTTAAATGTCATATATGGATTATTGCTATAATGTCGCAAATATCTTTGATATGCACCATGATCAGGAAAGCACATAATAGTATTTTTATCTATTAATAAATTACCAACATGTGTATATGGTAAATAAATACTATTATTAATAAACGTTGTTGTTTTAGAAGAATGAGGTTCTAAAATATTAACTACTTGCGGTTTTAAATTATTAATAATATTACTGACAATTTGTAAACTACAAGATTCATTAAAAGACATTAGTCTATCCATACGCATACTCATAAGATAAGTAATTTCTAATTGCCATTCAATTAAATGTCTATTTAATATATCACCTATCTGCATAAGAATAAATAAATCATTTGCTGAAACAATACGCATACGAATACAATATGTTTCTTTATGATCTATAACGTCTTCAAATACAAAATGTTGTTCACCGTCTTTAAAATTAATAATTTTAAATTTAATATCTGATAATTCTGGATTTAATAAATTAATAATGTTCATTTTATTGAATTTAAAACATTTTTACGAATTTCAGTTAATGATGTTTCTTTAGTTATTTGACCATTTTTAAATACAGTTTGTAAACAACCACGTTTTTCAAGTTGTTTATTTACTTGATCTGTAGCAAAATATTGACCATTTTCATCTTTATTAATGAAAATTAAACCCTTTAATGATTTTTTAATACCATTATCTGTTTTAGGATTTTTAAAGATTTCGTGAGGTTTTTTATTAATTTCACAATATGTTGCTTTAACAGCTTGACCTAGTTGATCTCTTGTATTATATTGATATGTAAATGAACCGTAACCTAATACTAAGTTACTTGCAGCAAATCCTTTATCTTCAAGACGTTGATATATTCTAATTTGTCTTTCTAAGTTAATAGAATCTCCATAAATTATACCAATATGGTCATCTAAAATCTTATAACCTTTTTCGTTTATATAACCACCAAATTCATTCCATAATGTTTCATACGAACCTTGTTTAATAGCTTGTAAAGTTTCTGTATCATATTTATTTTTATATTCGTCATAAGCATAAGTATCCCATTCTTGATTAGTATAACCACATATAATATGAACTGGGTCACCGCTATCTGGACGTATAACAACACGTCCATCACGTTTCATAATATCGTTATGTAATAATTTAGTGTAATTTACAATAACATTCCAATAATCCCAAGTATCAGATACAATAGAAACATAACCTGTTGGATAAATTTCATTAATTAAACGTTTATATGTTTCTAATTCATTAACATCACCGCCAGCACACATAACAGAATGTTCTGTTGCAGGAACAGTACCAGCAATTAATTCTTTTGCCGCATCGATATTATAATATTCTTCTAGTGCTTCAATAGCTGGAATAGTTTCACTACCAGTAAATGCTGTTAAATGTGCCATACCACTTAAAGTTGCTGCTTCTAATCCAGCCATACCACGCATTGAAAAATCGTGTACTAAAAAAGGATTAACATCAATACCTGTTTTTCGACAATGTTCTGTTAAAGTTTTTAAACCTAAACGAGCATGTGTAGCACTTGTAACTGGAAGCCATAACTCACAAGAAATTAAAGTTTCCAAATAATTAGTTAACCAGAAAAATTCAGGTAATGTATTTTTAATAGTCATATAAGGTACTCTAATAGGACATAATGTTCCTTCAGGTAATGCTTTAATTTCAATAGGAAGATAACCTAAATCATGAAGTTTTTCAATATGCTCTGTTCCTACATTATTAGGACCTAAAAACAAATCAATTCTTCTTTTAAAAGAAGCAATTACTTCTTCTTTAGAACGTTTAAAGAAATTGTTATTAAATTCTTTAATAAGATATTTTTTAATAAAATATTGAATACCAAAAACTACAGCACCTTCAGATGCCATTGGAAAGAATTTACGAGAACGTGGTGTTAAATTAGAATACACCATTGTAGTTCCTTTAGGATATTGATTATGATGGCCTAATTTATAACCATCTGTTGCTAAAATGATATTTTTCATATTGATTTGGAATTAAAATTGTAGGAAACAAGAATATTGTAGCAATTATCAGAGAAATCTTGAGTGATTTCTTGGTAACGATATACTCATCATCATATTTATCATAATCTATTTTAACAAAAATAAATGCTACTATAGATATTGATAATGCTATAAAAGCTACCACAAATACTGTTACAGATATGGTGCTTAATCGACCTAATACATTTAAAAAATATAGTTCCTTCATTTTAATTAATATTTTCTTTTGATTTCCATTTTAGTTTTGCATCTTCAAAATCATAACAATTTCCTTTTGGATGTGAACAATATGTTCCATTATTATATTCACATGTTATACATTTAAATTTATAATCATCATTATTACATTTTTTATTCTTTTTTACTTTGGTATCTTTATAATAAAACAAATGATACCAAATATCAAATATTAACATTGTATTAGCAAGAATTAGTGCTGCTAATACAAAAAATGCTATATTGCTCATTCTTCATCTCCTTTCTTCTTGAAGCATCCGTCTCCTAATTCAGCTTCAAATATTGAACACAGCGGTGATTTATATGGATACGGGCAAGTTTTAGCCAAGTCGCAGTGGTCGCAAGGGCAGCCTTCGGTGACATAGTGGTCAAACTCGTACACTGTTCCATCAATAATGATGGTATTCTTCGGCAGTTCCTTTTCCTTTAATTTGTGAACGAATTTATTGATCTGCTTCTGCTTGTGGTTCATCTTACGTAAGTAGAACCTTTCAAGGCTAAGCATAAAGTCTTGAAATTCCTCTACTGCATCCGCATTTCTTATTTTCGATGAAAGACCACAGCATTCTGCTATTTTGGCAAATGCTTTCTCAAAATTTATTTTACATCTGTCATTTACAATTTTTAATTTGTTACTTTTCATTCCTTACCTCCTTTCCACTCATCTTTTGTTCCGATGAGCTTTGCGGTTTGCTCATTGTAGGGAAGGCATTGTTCGTACCTATCGTTGATGCAAACATATTTATATACACGTGCTTCTATATCCACGTGACTAAAAATAGTTGCTCTCCATGTATTGTCATTATAACGAACAACTACCCTATCAAACGGCTCAAACTTAGGCTTTTCGGGAAGTTTATACTCCTTCATCCAACCGTTTGCAACTGCTTCTTTGAAATCATCTGAATTGGTCCTATGAGAAGCAATTAAGCCCAATGCGTTGACATAGTAAATCATTTGACTGTTATTGTACATATAACCAAACATGGTGCTTCCACCAAATTCATCTTTAAGGATGTGGCGAATTTCATCCGCTCTTTCTTCATTGCCGACAATGTAGAGTATCGGCTCTCTGTGTGTGTTCTTCATGTTTTTTATTTTTTATAAAAATACTATTTTTTTAATACAAAACGGGTGCAAATTCATTTGCACCCGATATTACTGCATCGTTGTTTGTCGAAGGAAATATTTTTAGTTCTCCCTTCTTTGTTAAAAGTTCTAATAACACTTTTGCTCTGTCAATTGCTTCCTTTGGAACAGAATGAGCTCCACATCCGTTCCAGTCTGATTTTATCTGTCACACTTTATTTGAATTAATGAACAAATTTAAAATCTCATCAGACACTCCTAATTCATCCAGCTTCTTTATGATAGTCTCATCTGTATCTTTATCATCTATATCAATTATTTCATCTTCCGTATAATCATAGTCATCATACGGATTGTCTTCTTGATAAAAATATTCTATAATATCAAAGTAAAGGTTTTGCAATTTCAATGAGGTCTTTAAAATTGTTTAAAAATTCACCACGTAATTCTTTTGTTTTAAATGCAAGAATATGGTTATTACTGAAATATTCTACTGGTATAATTTTTTCATTACTATTTACAATAGCAAATTTAGACTCTTTGACATCTGTCCAATCAGGTTTCCATCCATCATTATAACAGTCTCTTAATTGAATAAGCTGACATAATGCAAGCATTGCTTCAGCAGTCCGTTTGTCTGGTAATAAGTTTTTATCCTGAGTCGGAAATCTATATCGGCTTCTTTCGTATTTTTCTATTCTAGAAGCTAAATCAATAGCACATTCTCCTTTTTTAACAGAATGTTTTTCACAAAATTCCTCCCAACTTTTAGGAAATGTGTTTGCTTTTTTAAGCAAACCGAGTGTTACTGCTTTTTCTACATCTAAGATGTATATTTCATTATTTATTTCAATCTTTACCATTTTGTTATTTTTTTATTTGATTCATAAAATGTTTTGTAATTAAATCAAGATTCATCTTAATTTGTTGAAACACATCTACTTTAATATGTTTCATTTGATTAGGCCAATCTGATATAATTATTTCATATTCGCATCTTGACATAAATGTATAGCGAGAAACATTAAAAACAAATTCTTCAAATTCTTCAAATGTTTCTGGCATTTTGGTTACTTGGCCAATTTTATCTACACTACACCATATTTTATATTTTCTACGTTTATCTTCTTCCCAATTTCTTAGAAAATACGGCATAATATCTAAATACTTTAAATCATTTTGATTTATGTCCCAATTAAGAACATAAAAAGGTTCTATTTCTTTCATATTAAATTATTTAAAAAATACCTCTAATATATTTCTATATCAGAGGTATTTTATTATTAGAATGCTTTTATTTTTTTCACTTGGTTGATTGTCGAATCATTTTCTATTACAAAGTTATCATTTAATTGTTTTTGCGCTTCAAACCATGCATCAGTAAATGATTTTTCTTCTAAAAGAAAACGATATAAATCTACTATATTCCACCATATTTCTTCAGAACATAGTAAATTTTGATGGTCGATTCTCAATGCTTCATAATCATAGCAATCAGGATCACAATACTCTATAATAAAACAATGATTGGTATCACAGATCATATCTGTAATACAATCACTATCGAAATGAGTTTGATTATCTTGTAATTGATATTCTGTATTACAAGAATTAAATATCAAACTCATTATCATTATTAGAATTAGGCTTAATTTCATCAATGTATATTTCATCATCTTCCATTTTAATTATTTATGAAATATTTTTGCACTCTTTTAAGTGCATTTTTAACTACATTATCTAATTGATATTGTTTATATCCATTAGATCTCACAATTAGTGTGTTTAAACACACATTTTTATGTTCATTAACATCAAATTCTGCATAAATTTGTGGAAATTCATGCTTTGATGTGTACTTTACCATTTTTTTCTCAAAATGGTATTCGATAATGCATTTAGTTGGTTTCATATCAACTTAATTTAATTATTTTAAATGATAATTCTCTACAAATTTTGGCACAATCATCAAATGTGCCTAAAATATTACGTTTTCTATCATAACATTTGTGATTTTCATTATAAGAAACATTAGGTAAACCTATTCCATGTACTTGAAGTGGTTTTTCCACTTCATTGTACATTTTAATATCTTCGGCTATAAGATATCCAAATTTTTTATTCTTAATAAGTTTGCATTCACCAACAATATTTACTGTTGGTGTATCAACTAATAAATTGATATTAATATTATTATAATTTACGTTTTTAATTTCTGTCATAATTGATAAATTTAAATTAAATATAAACTCCTCATTAATAAATAAACAATAGTAATCTAATATGTTATATGAGGAGTTTATTGTTTTACAATGAAAAACGATATTCAACGTTATCGTTTGTTTTATTACCGTACCATTGAGCTACAGTAATTAATGCAGCTTCAAAATATGATATATTAAGATGTCTAGCTTTACGTTCTCGTGGTGTAAGTGCAGGACGATACGTTTTCGCCTCTTCTGGCGTACGCAAAATTTTAATTTTAATTTTCATATTTCAAATTTTTCAATTAATTTGTTGACTAATTCTTCTATAACTTTATCTTCAATACGTTGTATTAAAGATTTTGTTGCAATTGTTGCATTTGGTAATTGCGTATGGATATTTTTACCCATTACTTTTGACGAAGATACAGTAAAAACTGTTTCTTGTTTTCTTAGTACTCCATACCAACGGCTGGCTATAGCATTTAAAGTCCTTTTCTCTTCTAAAAGAGAAAATGCTTTTTTAAATGCTTTTGATAAATTAAATGGATTTTCTTTAACACAATTAATAATAATTGTGTCTTCTTCTTTAGTGTAATGAAGAATTTTTTTGTTTGAATTTCGTTGTTCTTTCATAAAAATGCGAAATGTAATCAAGTAAAAAACCAATATGGTAAGAACACTTGATTTTGTTGTTCTTTTTAAGTTTTAACTTAACTGTTTATATTTTTTATGTTATTTTTTAATTCGTAGAATGTGTTTTTGTAAAATGCTTTAATTTTTGAAAAAATATCATCTGGTACTTCTACTAATCCAATTAACGATAAATTGAAAAAGTATCTACTTGCTTTGTTTGGTCGAAATGACCATAACATACAAATTATCCCTAATATAGTTCCTGTTACAAACAGGAATACACAAAATGGAATAAGTATAACTGTTAAAATAATTACTGTTGCAGTTAAGATTACAGTTTCAATTGTAAACCATACAATGTAAAAAAGATGTTTCATTTTTTAATGTCGTATTTAAGAGTTAGTGGCCGTCTTACCATTCTAACAATGTTTAATTTTATGAAATTTCTTTTTAAGTTGTACCATCAGTGAGACTCGAATTCACACGCTATTACTAGCAACAGATTTTTAAATCTGTCTTGTCTACCAATTCCAACATGATGGCAATTTAGAGCAACTTAAATATATAATTACAGCTCATCTACGTCGAACCGTTGATTTTGATATTATCTCAAGGTTACTGATTATATATGCTACTATTAACCTTTTTTCGCGTTGCTCTAATTAATTGTGTTAATTTACTATCTATTTATATAGAATGTTGAATAACAAATATATATATTAGTAAAATTAATCAAGTACTTGTTTATAAAATAGTCTTTCCTATTAGTCAAACATTTACTCATGTTATACTTGTCTTTCCAAGTGTCAATGTATAGAATTATTCTTCTTCAGCTACTTCTTCATCAAGTTTCTTTTTCAGAAGTTTAACTTGTTCTTCTTTGGTTTCCCAATCTTTTTTATCGTCAATAGCTTGACAATATTGATTGATGTAGTTTTTAAGATTCTCAGGATTGTCGGCATTTTCACCCATAAGAGTGATTGCCTTTAATGCACGTGCGTCAGCATCTAATTGCTGTTCCTGTGCATAATCAATTGCGCTTTCCACAGCGCGTTTGATTTTCTTTTCGCGAATTTGCAACAATTCAGTTGCAATTCCTTTTCCTTTTACGATAGCATCGATTCTTTTCATTGTTTTGGGTTTTTAAGTTAGTAAATAATTGATTAAAATGTTTTTTTGTTCTTATTTATAGTTAAAACTGTTTCTTTTTCATTTGTGTTTATTGATTTTATTTGTTTTACTTCAGTGTAATTTGTATCTTTTAAGTTTGTTGATTCCGATACCAATTGCAATGATGCAGAACTCCAAATATAAGAATTTGTGTTAACAATATATGAATACGGTTCCTCATAGTATTTTCTTTTTTTATTTATTTCATTAGCAACTTCAATCTTTTCTATAATACATTCCGTTCCAGCATATGATTGCATTAAATCAACATACATTCCAGGATAGTCATCGGCATTACCATTTCTTGGGAGTATTCTTACTTTATCACCTATTTTGAACTTAGGTCGTAATACAGTTGTCTCTTTTTCAGATATAGTATATCCATTTTTGTATAATGCAGAATGTTTTTTATTATATTCATCACATTCTTTTTGTAGAGCTTCTATTACTCTGTTTAATGCATCATAATCATCTCTTTTGCATTCTGGAAAAATACTATCAATAGGTACATATCCGTATGCTGCTTTACAAAATTTTTCTTTATTTGTTATATTTAATCTTTTAAATATATAATCATTTTCTAAAATGTCATTATATGAATGTAAAAAACTTTTGTTAACTACATATTTTATTTCTTCTGCTCCTATTTTAAATATTACAGTATCCTTATATTCATATTTTTCCATATTATATCATTTTATTGTTTGAGAATTGATGATAATGAAAGTCAGTTATAGAAACTGACTTTCGTATATTACAAATCAAGCTGTTTTCTATATTCTTCAAGTAAGGTTGCAAGAAATTTCTTTCCATCAAAACCTGCTTGAAGAAATTTAAGTAGAAACGGATTATAGCCACTGAGATAACAGTTGCCATAGTCATCAGTTTTACATACTGTCTTATTTCTACTGTAGAAATTCCACCAAAGGATATTTGTGTTAGCATCTACTGATTTGAAATAAGCCATAGTTTCATCTACAGTATAAGAAGAACCTTCGTCAAATTCTAGGTCTGATAATATAACAAGCCATTCTGGAAAATCCGTTTTAAGATTCTTCAGAATGTTCATTACTTTTTTCAAATCAGTGTTTGTGTAGTCACCTGTATGTATAGATGCAATCTCACGTCTGTATTGTGAATCTGAATTAAAGTCAGATTCAAACACGTTTGAATGCATTTTTTTGCCTAATTCAATCAGTCTTGGTTTAGAGCTGAATGTGCATACTGTATTAGGACAATATGTTGAGGTTTTACCAAGATAATGTCCTATAGACATTGCCTTTCCTATGGAATTATTATTATCAATCATAGAGAATGAAGTATCTACAATAGGAAGCCAACTTCCTGAAATCTTTTCAAGTTTTGAAAAGAATAAATCAGCATCTATTTCAGCCCTATTTCTATAGATGTCATATACATTGGTAATTGAAACATTTAGTTTCTTTTTACCTTTTCTAACATCTTCAAGATATTTGTTATATTTTTCAGGCATTCTCCTTTGAAAAGCCTTCACATATTTAATCATTGCGAGTGAAGGAATTTTTTCAAAATCAATCATATCATCTTCCTTATGTGAAAGACGATATTCCGTGGTAGTATCACATTTGACGAACTTACCGTATTCCTGTTTGTTCAAACCCCAGTATTTTGCAAGTCTTCTTGCTGTGGGTAAATTCTTTGAAGAATATCTCGGCATCCATTTCTTACATAACTGATTGTTATGCAGAATCTGGTCTTTTGCAAAGTCAGCCCACTGTTCAATAGGCTTGATATGGAATAAGTCATCCCATCTTCCACATTTTATCACAAGTTCGTTAGGTAACAATGATTGGTTCATCAACATTCTACCTAAGTCTCTTTTACCAAGACCATATCTTGGGTCCCTAATAAACATTGAGAACAGTTGTTCAATAGGAGAATCCCCTATTGAGACTTCATCCAAATGATTGCTGTAATACTCTGTCATAAACAGAATATCAAGCAGGTTGTTACCAGTGGTGTTGAAGACAATATCACCATTCTCAGTCTTTTTCTGAGTAAAAGTCTTTTGTAAATCGGTCATAGTTATAAATTTTTAAGGTTAAACAGATAAAAAAGATAGGAGATTGTTATAGTCAGCCTCCTATCTTTGAAAACAGCATTCTATAATAATAAAACATACTTATGAAAAAACTACAACAATGTTTTGCTGTAAGAATGCCTTAACAGAAGTCATTAATAACTATGCCTATGATTATTTAAGTATTGATTGCTGTATGACTTCCATTTATTTAATAACACACAATAATATTTACCCAGTAGGTATTTTATTATAGTTTGTATATGTAGTATGTATTATTCAGTATATCATATTCTATTTCATATAATGAATTAAATTCATCCATTATATTAGAAAAATATTCTGTATTTTTTGCATGGTATACAGAGTCATACATATTTATAAAATCAGATACATCTGATTCATTTTCAAATTGTAATACGTGAATATTCTCATAGGCAGGTTCACTTTCCTTCCAGTCTGAGAAATCACAATATAGAACCGACACAGAGTTGTCTGCGTCATATAGAATATCCATTACGTTGTAATAATACAATGAATAATATTCCGTTGTAGTTACAGGAGTTTGCGATTTACAAGATGTAAAACACAATATAAAGACTAAAAGAATTGAATACAACGATATTTTTATTATATCGTTGATTGGAGAATATCTTTTTGTGATTATTTTTGTTTTTATTGTATTCATATACTAAAGTTTTTATTTCATAAAATACTCCCTTAGTACTAATGGGTTCGGGAGTGGAGTTTACTATAAGTCTTCGTCGGAACATGTACCTTGTTTTCTAAAATATAGACATGTTTGTATCTCATACAGAGGATTTTTCATAAACTCTCTAACTTTTTTAGCCAAAGGTCTCAATTCTTCTGGTGCTTTAAAATCTAATACTAGTTCATTGTCTTTGTTAACAATAACTAATACCATATTTGATGTTATTCCGAGAACATAATCATCTTGAATACCATTTGTTGAGACAATTGCAAATGGTCTTGATTTACGGTTTAAACGTTTATAACAATAGAATTTCATTTTTGTTGTCCTTGCCAACTCCACTTGACTATTAACTATCATTTTGATAGACACCATTAGGATTATTTGGTGTTTTTGGTTTGTGTTTGTTGCTGTTTCGTCTTAATTTTCAAAGACTCATCAGGGGAACTTGGTGATTCCCGACAGTGTAATTTAGTTATAAACTGTCCGTTTTGTTGAATCAACATTAAGTTGGACAGTTGTGATGGAAAGGGGGTGGGTGGGACTATCTCCCACTAAATCAATCAGTTACAACAAGACAATCACAAATAGCAACTAATCTATTTTCATTATAAGATTTAAATCTATCAGATGAAAAATAGACTTCTTTCATTATAAGATTGAATTCAATCAATCAGATGAAAGAAACTATTTTCGTCACAAGTGATGAAGATATTTCTTTCATTATAAGATTTAAATCTATCAAGAAAGAATCTAGTCCCGTCATAAGAGGTGAAGAATCTAGTCCCGTCACGGGAGGTAAAACCCCTTTCGGGGTGAAGACGAGGATTACTCCTCGTCTTCGTCTTCGCTTGGCGTGAAGCGCTCGCTCGCTTCATAGCCAGCGTCAGTGAGCTGGCACATGAAGCGGTCGGACTTTTCGTTCTCGATATTGCCATTATATTTTTCGTTAATGGCGTATCGTTGAACGAAGAAGTCTTCGCTCAAGTCAACCAATTTGACGAACTTGTTATGCGGTATAACCGTATAACCATTTTCGTCTGGTTGACGTTCGAGGAAACCGAGCGAGTCGTCAAGTTTGCCGACAAGCAAGGTTTCGCCTGCTTCGTTTTTGTACTTCACAAGTGTGCTGTAGTGAAGTACGACAGCGAAGCAGGTCTTCTCGAACTGCGCGGGTAAGTCGAATTCGCCAGCCGTAACGTATCGGCTGACGAATTCGGCTTTCACGCCAATGAAGATTTCACGGCCATTACGGCCAAGTGTAATATCTTCCATTGGTGTAGAGATTTTGAGTACGCGAAAAATCTCGCGCAGACCACGCATAGATAATGCGTGCAAGAGGACACGGGGCGTATGCCCAACGTGGCCAAAGGGGAGAGGGAGGTTGAGGGATTGACCCACCCACTCCCCCTATCAAAAAATAAATTTAAAAAAAATAAAAAATAAAAAAAAAATTAAACCTCTTGCATTTTAATAAATCTATACGTATATTTGCAAAAATTAAAGCTCACTCTAAACTGTATGGAGTATTCATCTCAAGAATTTGTAGTTAGGATATGCAAATGGAGAGATTAAGGGAGGTTAATAAAAATCCGCCTAGAGCAAAGATGACATTGAATATAAATTGTTTTGTGCGGCTTACAGTATAAGAAGGCTACAGGGAAACAGCACGAACGGAGATAACCAAGACGGGGACAATGAAATTTCAATGTTAAGGCGATAAGGAAAAAATAACTTATCGTTGCGGCTGGGATTCCGCAGGAATCCTAATTATATCTAATTTTAAAATAAAAATAGTATTTATGGATAATCAAGAGAAAGTAAATATACTAAATGATAATAGTATAATTACAAGGGAAAAGTATTATCGTATATTTGGTGAATGGGTTAGTAGAGATAAAGCCAAATATGCTTTAAATAAAATGAGGAAAGAATTAGGATTAGCTTTACCTCATAAAAATGTAGTAGATAAAGTTATTATAAATTCTGATGGTAGTCAGCAAAGTGAAATTATAACTGATTGTGATGCAGAAAAATTAAAAGATTCAAAATTTTTATTAGATTTACATCATTATAATAATAATGAATTTGAATTAGTTAATGCACAATCAAGTATTTGGCAAGGTGGTAAAAACGGGAAAGAGTTACATTCCTCCAAAATAAAAGTAAAACCGATAAATTCTAAAAGTAATATTGTAGAATTATCGGATAAAATGGTTGAAAAATATTTAAAAGTAAAAGATGTTGCTGAAAGAAAAGAAATAATCAACGATCATGTATTAGAAATATGTCTTCCTGATTTACATTTTGGATGTACAGAAAATGAAGTAGGTGACTTTACTTCATTACATGATCGACATAAAATAATTATTTTGACTGAACAATTAATAAATTATATTTCTTCAAGAGATATTAGAGAAATAAAATTAGTATTTTTGGGAGATATATTACATTATGATACTTTAGGTAAAACTACTAGTCACGGTACTCAACAATGCTCTAATATTCCTTTTCAAGAAATGTATGATAATGCTGTAGATTCTTTATCTTATTTGATTAGATCAATTAATGAGAATCTAAAACAAACTTATAAAGATAGTTATGAATTAGAAATTATTTATGTACCAGGTAATCATGATACTTTATTAGGTTATACTTTAATGTCTGTATTAAAAGCATTATTTGGTAATGAAGTTTTATTTGATATTAAACAAAAAGAAAGAAAATATATTACTATAGGTAATAACTTAATTGGTTATACTCATGGTGATATGGATAAAAAGAAAATATTACAATGGGTATATACTGAAGCTAAATCGTTAATTAGTCAGTCGGAAAATATAGAAATACATGCTGGCCACTTTCATAGTGAACAAACGATTGAAGACAACGGTGTAATTTTAAGATATTTACCTACAAGTGCAGCTGTATCTCCTTGGGAATACGGTAAAGGTTATAGTAGTAAAAGAAAGTTTGAATTATTTTTATGGGATAAAAATAATGGATTAGAAGATATACATTATATAAATTTATAAACAAAAATTAAAAAAAATGACAAGAAAATTTCCAACGTACGAAGAATGGCGTAAAAAGAATGGTGGCGGCACTAAAGAACAATACCAAGGAGCAAAAGCTGAATATGATAGATATCAAGTGAGAAGAAAAGAAAATCAGCATAATTACATGAATGCGTTACGTTATTACGATATGCCTATTGCAACTCAGCAAAAACAAGAAGCTATCGATAACTTAGATGCTGCATTGTCTTCTGGACAAATTTCACAACAGCAGTACAATAATGCATTAAAAGCGGAGTTTAAAGATTCTATGATACAAGATGCTACACTACTAGGTAGTATGGCATTATCTAGAGGTTTAAGTTCGGCAGCATCTAGAAATTTTAGCAATTCAGCAAAAAATTATGCAGCTGCTAATAAAATTAATACTGGTCTAAAAACAAAATATGATGCAGGTCAGATGTTACCAAAACAATACACATCACGCGTACAAAATTTAGCAGAACCTTATCGTATAGAAGCTGAAAAAATGGCAGGTAGAGGTACATTTCAAGAATTTGGTGGTACGGCAACTAAATACGGTGGTTATGGTTTATCGACTAGACCAGCTATTCCTAATGCGTATTCAGATTCTTATCAAAATGCAAATACAGCGAGATCTCAAACAACTCCACAAGCAAGACAATCTGGAGATTTAAATGGTGGAACGCTACCAGAAGTGATAATTACACCAAAAAAACAATCTGAGACAATATCTCAAAAATGGACACGTATTACAGGACTTCCGTGGTCTGAAGCAAAGAAACGTGGTTTTACAACTGGTAGTTATGACGATAATATACGCATAAGTAGAATGCTCGATAAAGGTTATTTTGATAAAGAAAATGCAGTATATTGGAATAACCAAAATGAAGCGAAACAGACTATGTATGATATGATGGTTCCTGCTTATGAACAAGGTATTAGTCCTTATCAATACGCTTCACAAAAAGCAGATGCTGTAAATTATACTGCACCAGAAAATATAATAGTGACACCTCAACGAACACAGGAATCTTATATTAATAGATACACTTTAGAAGATCCGTATGAATTTAGATACCAATATCAAGATTACGGTCCTGTTGGTCCACAACAAATAAACTTTAATGACTATGTTCCAGCAGTACAAGAAAGTCAAGAACCTGCATACGATTATATTCCAAGATATCAAATAGAAGATCCGTATAGTGATTATAATGTTTAATTTTAAATTTTTTAAGTTATGAGAACGTAAATGTGGTGGTAAAAAAGGTCGTGGTGTAAAAAAAAATAAATTATTTTTTTATATTTCATTAAACTTTTAAATAAAAGCACTATCTATATAGTGCTTTTATAAAATGGGATGTATCCCCTCTGTCTTATAAACAGTTGAAAGGGTAGTTGGTTCCACGTGGGTTCAACCCCCACCGTCCCAACAAAAGTGAAGATCCCCAGTTCAAGTCTGGGATTCGCTACATGCCGAAGTGGTGGAATGGTAGACACGAGGGACTTTAACAATATGCTCGATATGAAATGGACAAAAGATGATTATGCTAGGGCTGTCAAAAGCTCACAAAGTATAGCTGGAGTTTGTAGATTTATGGGATTGAAACCTATTGGTGGAAATTACAGAATAATACACAAAGCTATAGAAGACTTTAATTTGGACACTGCACATTTTACGGGTCAAGGATGGAACAAAGGATTAAAGTTCAATCCAAAGAAGAAACAAAGAATTGAAGATATTCTGACAAAGAATTCTTCTTATCAGAGTTTCAAACTGAAAAAAAGACTCCTAAAAGAAGGTTTGAAAGCAGAGAAATGTGAACTTTGCGGTCTTGTGGAATGGAAAGGATTTCCGATACCTCTTGAACTTCATCATATCAATGGAGACAACAGAGACAACAGAATCCAAAACCTGCAGCTCATTTGCCCGAACTGCCACGCACTGACAGACAATTATCGAGGATTGAACAAGAGTGCTCACAGGGAAACCGATGAAGTAGAATTGTCCTAACAAACAGAAACCTCTTTGATGGCGACATCTTAGAAGGCGGTGGCTCACTAAGTGGAAGAAATTCCTAAATGGCGTAGAGACTATACAGGCAACACCTAAACCTATCTGGTATATCATATAGGCATGGTGAAGAAATAGTCCAGACTACAACATCTCACGTTAGATGGCCTGTGCAAAAGCAGGAGTAGCAAGAAAATCCCTTGCTCATTGCGAGCGTGTGGGTTCAAGTCCCACCTTCGGTACATTTGCGTAAGTCAGTTAAAAGATAAGCCCCAATAAAAATAATTGGTAATATAGGTTTAAGTCCTATCTTACGCACAATTTAAAAATAAAAATTTATGAATAAAGAAGAATATAACGATATACCAGTATATTATTGCAAAGATTGTTTATCATTAAATATACGTACTATGGACGAACAATATGATTATTGCGGTAAGTGTGGTAGTTTACATATAGGTGTTTCTATGATAGATGATTGGAAACAATTATATGAAGGTAAATATTATAGACCTTTAATTTAATAATTTAAAATTTAAAAAAATGGCTGAAACAAAAAAGAAACCTACAATGGAAGAAATTAAAAATGCTGCAGAACAATTAAATGAAATTAATCAAAGATTGCAGCAAGAAAATGAGCAATTGAAAAATTATATTAAAGAAACACATACACAGGAAGCTATTGCACGTTTGAATTTTCTTTTTAAAATTGTCGAATTTGCAAAGGCTTTTGATAAGGAATATGTTGCTGATGCTGTAGCAGATATTAAACGTATTTTGGTTATGGAAGATCCCAATATAGACGTTAACGAAACTGCAAAAACTGAATAATTATGATATTAAAAAACTCAACTGTTATAGGAATACCTACTAAACTAAATTTAAAGTTTTTTAGATATTGGGTTGAGATTTTAAGACCTCTTCATCATATTAATCCAAAAGATGGTGAAATATTAGCTACATTTCTTTACGAAAGATATTTATTATCTAAAAAAATAAACGATGTTGAATTATTAGATACAATACTTATGAGTAAAGAAATTAAGGAAAAAGTCAGGGAGAAATGTAATATTCCTCCTGATTATTTTCCTGTAATTTTAAACCATTTGAGAAATAAAAAAGCAATTGTAAATAATAAAATCGATACACGTTTCATACCTAAATTTGATACAGACGAAAGCGATTTTAAATTAATTTTTCATTTTCAATTTGATGAAGAGTAGTATTCCAGATCTCAAAACAATATCACAAAAACATAATGTTAGTGAAAAAGAGGTTTTAGAAATATATAAAAAATTATTTCTTTTTATAAGAAAAAAAATAGCTAATATACAATTTACTGATATTAACGAAGAAGATTTTAAAAAACAAAAAGTAAATTTTAATATTCCTGAAATAGGTAAATTAGCGACAAGATTTGATAGAGTTGAATACATAAATAATTTAAAATATAAAAAGCATGAATGATATCGAAATAAAAGAAATTAAACCAATGTTTACAAAAATTTTGTTAACAAAGGATGAATATACCGAAGCAGCATTTATTGAAGGTACAGGTTTAATTGACGCTTCTAAAATGAAACAAGGTGTAAAAGAATATCAAAAAGTTATTTCTGTTGGTAATATGGTTAGAGAAGTAAAACCTGGTGATCTTGTTTGTATTAATCCTGCAGCATATTCAATTAAAAAATACAAAAAAGGCGATACCAAAGAAATGATGGAAGAGTACACAAATCAAATTATCGGTTATGCTTTTCCAACAGTAGAATTAGACGGTAAAGAATATCTTTATTTAGATGAAAGAGATATCGATTTTGTTATAACAAAATATAATGAAGTGTAATGAAGTTATTTAATTTTGTTAATTTTCAAGTTAAAATATCCGAAGAAGCCTTGTCAATCAAGGCTTTTCGTGATATATGGAATAGAGATAAATCAGTAGAAAAAATAAAAGCGATTCAAGAATTAGGTTTTGTATATTTTTATTGCGATCCAAGAAGTGATTATATGTTTTTGATTGATGAAGATACTCGTATGCAAAAAATTATTGAACAAGAAGGATTACCTTCAAATTGGAAGCCTGATAAAGAAGTACAAAAAGCAATAGAAGTTTACAAATATTTAACAACAACACCTGGTTCATTACTTTTACAAGATACACGCGAACTTGTTGATAAATTACGTAATCAATTAAAAGAAATTGATTTAACTTTAATGGATGATAAAGGTAAGCCTGTCTATACATTAAATACTATAACATCAACAATTAAACAAATTCCAGATTTAATAAAAGACTTAAATGAAGCTGAAAAAACAATTGCAGATGAAATAGATGAAAATGCAAAAATGCGTGGTTCGGGTATAAAAAAGATTTTTGAAGATGGTTTTAAATTTCAATAATAAACAAACAGTTTTAACAGATGAAGTATTAAATTCTTTACCTACTGAAGTCAAAGAAGAACTTTTAACCAATATAAATGGAATTTCATTTATAAATAATTTAATTTCATCTGAAAGAAAATATGCTAAAGATTTACCAAGAGATGATGAAGGTAAAATAATTGTAGATTTAATAAATCCTCATATTTTAGAAAATATGGATTATTTTAGACAAGCAGCTATACATTATAAAAAGTACGGTTGTTATACTAATTTACGTCCTAATAGTAATCCGAATAGTGAATATATGAAATGGGCTAGGGAAGAAATTAGACGTTGTTGGTACGGAATGGTTAGACCTTCAGATGGAGAATGGATTCCTGGGGATTTATATTTTTATTGGAATTATTGTCCTATACAACAAACAAAAGTTAAAGAAGGTTCACGTAAAGGTGATCGTATTATAGATTTTCCAGAACCTTGGGATTCAACGTATTTTTGGGCACATTATGTTTATCAAGCTATGTATGGTGGTAAATATAATGATTACAAAGGTGGTAATCATTTTTTTGTTATTGCACGACGCGGTATTGGTAAATCATATTATTTATCCTCAAACTTAGCAAAAACTTTTATATTAGGTGAGAGTGCAGATGTTTGTGAATCAGTTAAAGGTACAATTGTCGCTGCTGATAAAACATATCTTATAGAAGATGGTACATTAAATAAATTTGAATATTATATAAATTTTTTATCTGAAAATACAGAATGGCCAGCTCAGCGTACTGGTAGTTTAAATGATATGTATTGGGAAATGAGTTATCGTGATAATGCTCATCCTGGTAAACAAGGTACTGGTAATGTAATAGTAGGTTTGTCTGTTAAAGATAAAGCAGGTAAAGTTCGTGGTAAACGTGCAGTTAGGACTTATTTTGAAGAAGTTGGTTCTTTTCCAAATCTTATAGATACATATAATACTGCAAGATACAATGCTGAAGAAGGTGATATTTCATTTGGTGTTTTAGGATTAATTGGTACTGGTGGTGAAAAAGGTCAAAATTTTGCTGGTGCTCTTGAAATGATTTATAATCCACGAGGTTATGGTTTGTATCCATTACCAAATGTATTTGATAAAACTTCCAATGGTGGTGAAGTAATTTTATTTTTAGGTGCGTATTTAAATCGTAAATTACATTACGATAAAGACGGTAATTCAGATGTTATTGGAGCCTTAATTGAAGTTCTAACAGAACGTTATATGATTAAAAATACATCATCTGATCCAGCTACACTTACACAAAAGAAAGCAGAACTGCCTATTACTATTCAGGATTGTGTAATGAAAGTAGATGGTAATTTTTATCCAGTTGCTGATATTACAGAACGTTTAAATCAACTTTCTGCTAATCCACGTTTATTAGATGATGTAGCTGTAGGTAAATTGAATATGGTCGGAGGAAAAGTTGAATTCCAAGCTGTATCTGATAAACCGATTAGAGAATTTCCTCATAAAACTAATAAACTTGAAGGTGCTATAGAATTTTTTAAAATGCCTGAAATTAATGGAGCTACTAATAGAGTGTTTGATAATAGATATATTGCTGGCGCAGATGTTTACGATAATGATGTTGCTAATTCATTATCATTAGGTTCCATTTTAGTATTAGATTTATTTACTGACCAAATAGTATGTGAATATACAGGACGTCCTATGTTTGCTGATGATTTTTATGAAATATGCCGTAGAATATGTTTGTTTTATAATTGTAAAGTTAGTTATGAAAATAACAAAAAGGGTTTATATGGTTATTTCGGTAGAATGCATTCTTTATATCTTTTAAAAGAAAGATTACAAATTGTACAAGATAAAGATTTAGCAAAAGGTGAACCTGTAGGTAACAATGCTTATGGTGTAACATCTACAGTGCCTATTAAAAATTATTCACGTGGTAGAATACGCGATTGGTTATTAAAACCTTATATTAAAACAGAATTACAAAATGGTGAAGAAGTTGAAGTTTCATATCCTCAATTATATAATATTCGCAATATAGCTTTATTAAAAGAATTATCAATGTACAATTTAGAAAATAACTTTGATAGACATGATGCGCTTGCAATGTTGATATTATATAGAGAAGATGTTTACAGATTGACTTCTGGTGAACCAAACAAACAAGATAACAATTCAAGTGGTTTAGAGATAGATGACTTTTTTTCTTCTTATGAAAGAAAACAAGGAAAAGCTGTTAAAAATAATAAATGGTTATTAGAATAAAAAATAAAGTAATAAATTATAAATTTAAAATTTAATTACTTGTTTTTTAGAAAAAATTTATTATATTTGCAAATTAACTTAAATTGAATAATTATATGGATGCGTTTAAAAATTTACCACCACAAAACCTTTCAATAAAACAAAAAGGTATTAGTTGGTGTAAAAAACATTTAGATTGGGCAGATCAAAGAAGTTTTTATAATAGTAGTAGAGTTCGACAATCTATACTCAATAAAAAAATAAATTACGATCTTGTGAATGGTAAAATTCACATGGACGATTTAATGCTTATATTAAATCCAGGCAATTTAAATGCCGCTTTTATTCCAGAAAGTATTCAGCATTATTCAGTAATTAATTCTAAATTAAATGTTTTACGTGGAGAAGAAATTAATCGTAGATTTGATTTTAAAGTTATATGTACAAATCCAGATGCAATTTCTAGTATAGAAGAACAAAAAAAAGAAGAATTTTTTCAAAATTTACAAAATATTATTCAATCAGAATCTACATCAGAAGACGAGTTGAAGGTTAAATTGGATAAATTACAAAAAGAATTTAAATATAATTGGCAAGATATTCGTGAAATTCGTGCAAACGCTCTTTTAAATCATTATATAAAAGAATTAAATATTAATAATTTATTTACTGAAGGATTTATGGATGCAATGATTATTGGTGAAGAAATATATCGTTGCGATGTTATAAGTGGAGAACCTGTAATTGAAAAAGTAAATCCTTTAAAATTAAGAGTTTATCGTTCTGGCTATTCTTCACATATAGAAGATGCTGATATATTAGTATATGAAGATTGGTGGTCATTAGGTCGTATATATGATACATTTTATGATGAATTAAAACAAAGCGATATTCGTTATCTAGAAAATTTACCACACATAGGTGATGCTGATGAAATGGATAATCGCGATGACCGTAAAGGATTTATTAATACTAGTGATTTATTAACAAATATGTCTGGTACTATCATAGATAGTTATTTACTTTTTACTGATTCTGGTGATAGTGAAATATACGACTCTGATGGTAATATTAGAGTATTACAAGTTTTTTGGAAATCACGCAGAAAAATCAAAAAAGTAAAATCGTATGATCCAGAAAGCGGCGATGTAATAGAAAATTTTTATTCTGAAGATTATATAATCGATGAAAATAAAGGTGAAGAAGAAGAAATATATTGGGTAAATGAAGCATGGGAAGGATATAAAATCGGTAAAGAAGTTTATGTTCATATGGGACCATGTAAAATACAATATAATAGATTATCTAATCCTTCAAAATGTCATTTTGGTTTTATAGGTAGTTGTTATAATTTAAATGAGGATAGTGTATTTTCATTAGTTGATTCTTTAAAACCATTTGCTTATTTATATGATGTAATACATCAACGTTTAAATGAAGCTATCGAGTCTAATTTTGGACAAATGTTTGAGTTAGATTTAGCAAGTATTCCAAAAGGTTGGGAAGTTGAAAAATGGTATTATTATGCAAAGCAACATCATTTAGCTATAAAAGATTCTTTTAAAGAAGGTAATTATGGTTCTGCTACTGGTAAATTAGCAGGAGCATTCGCCGCTAATTCAAGAGGTATTATTGGTAATAATACAGGTGATTATATTCAACAACACATCAATTTATTGGAATATATAAAAAATGAAATGTCTGAAGCTGTTGGTATTACTAAACAACGTGAAGGACAAATTTCAAATAGAGAAACAGTAGGTGGCGTTGAAAGAGCAACGTTGCAATCTTCATATATTACAGAGTATTTATTTAATACACATACTGATGTAAAGAAAAGAGTTTTAGAGTGTTTTTTAGAAACTATTAAATACGCTTTACATTTACAAAAAACAAAGAAATTTCAATACTGTTTATCAGATTTATCATTAGCAACAATGGAAATTGATGGGGATGAATTTTCTGAAAATGACTATGGTTTGGTTGTTGATAATTCACCTTATTCACAAAATTTAAGTGGTAAGTTAGAAGGACTTGCGCAAGCAGCATTGCAAAATCAATTAATTAGTTTTTCTTCATTAATGAAGATTTATACAAATACCTCAATGATTGAAACAATTCGTTTAATTGAAGAAGAAGAACAATCGAAAATACAACAAATGCAATTAGCACAACAGCAACAAACTGAGCTTCAACAGCAACAAATACAAGCACAAATGGAGCAACAACAGTTACAATTGCAACTGCAGCAAGAAAATAATATTAGAGATAATGAAACTAAACTTCAAATAGCTCAAATGCAATTAGAAGCAAAGTTACAAGAAATGCTTGCTCAGAGTCAATACGATGGTGAGTCAAATGAAAATAACGAGGAATTAAAAGAAAAAATTCGTCAATTTGATGAAAAAATAAAACTCGATAGAGAAAAATTAAAACTTGAAAAAGAACAGTTAAATAAAGAAAATAACTTTAAAAATCAAGAATTAAATATAAAAGAACGCGAATTACAAATTAAACGAACTCAATCTAATAATCAAAAAACAACTAAATAATGACAGGAATAGAAATTTGTGTTGCTATTGCGGGTGCTATTGGTTTAGCTGATATTATTCGCATTATAATTGAAAAATTTTTCTCAAAAAAAAGTGATGATTTTGCTCGATTAAAAGAACGATTAGAATTTACTGAAAAAGAAACAACTCGTTTAAACAAAGTAATAACTAGAACGAATATGAAAGTTTTAAGACTATATACTATGGTTACAGAGTTAGTTAAAAAAAGTTGTGGTAAAAATTGTCCTATGCGTGAAATTGTTGATATTGATTTAGAAAGTTTAAACGATATTGATGAAAATAGTGATGAAAACGACTTAACAGATCCTGAAATAAATGAACAGTAAGTATTGGAAAGTTTTAAATATAATAGTTTTTTTATTTATTGTTTTAATGACTGCATCTATTACTTATAGATGTAGTACAAAAAATAATAAAGTAGAAACAGTACATATTACAGATACAATTGTAAAAAGAAAAATAGATTCTGTTTATTATAATAAATTTATTCAATTGCCTGGAAAAATTGATACTGTATTTATATTTAATACTTATGATAGTTTAATAGTTTCTGGTTATATACATGATACAGTATATATTGAAAATTTACAATTAAAATTAATTACAAGAGATACTATCATTAAAGATAGTATTTTAATAGAAAAGTATATTACAAATAAACCAAAACATTTTGGATTTGGTATAACTGCAGGAATATCAGGAACTTGCGGTTGTATTCATAAGCAATTCGATGTTGGACCATCTGTTACATTAGGAATCACTTATAAATTTTAATTTAATAATATATTAAAATAGAATTTATTTTATTGCATTTTAAAATATTTTTTGTTATTTTTGTAAAATCTACTAATATAAAAATTTAATTACTATGGAAGATATGAACGATTTGAGTCTGAATAACATTGTTTCAAGTAATGATGTTGAAACTTTGTTTATGGACAATAATGTCGATTTAACAGAAGTAAAGGCTGAACCTTCTGACGACACTACAGAAAAGAAAAAAAATAATGAAACCATTGAGGTTCGTTCTGATAATTTATTTGATGATTCAGACGAATCGGAGAGCGTAGATGGTGAGGATAATAATCAAGGTGACGAGAACCCTACTTTTAACGAAACTGGGGATTCTTCAGCCACATTCTATTCTTCCATAGCCAGTGCTCTAAAGAATGATGGGGTTCTCGAAAATCTTGACGAAGAACAAATTGGTGCTATAATGGACGCAGATTCATTTAAAGCTGCAATTGAACAAGAAATTAGTTTAAGATTAAATGAATCCGATCGTCGTATAAAAGAAGCATTAGACTATGGTATCGAACCAACAGAAATTTCTAAATATCAAAACACATTACAGTATTTGAATGGTTTGAATGAAGAAATACTTTCTGCTGAAACAGAAGAAGCTGAATTGGAACGTAAACGTTTAATTTTTCAAGATTGTATCAATCACGGAATGAGTGAACAACGTGCTTTAAGAGAAGTTGAAAAGTCATTAAATGCTGGTACAGATATTGAAGATGCTATTGAAGCTTTAACTACAAATAAAGAATTTTATCAAAAATCTTATGACAGTTTAATTAATGCTGCTAAAGAAGAAGAAGCGAATCGTCGTAAACAAATTGAAGAAAAAGAAGAAGAACTTCGTAATTTAGTTATTGATACAGAAGAGCCATTTGATGGAATTAGTATTGATAAAGCAACACGTAATAAAATATTAGAAAATATTGCCAAACCTACAATTAAAGACAAGGATGGTAATTATTATACTAAGTTGCAAGATTATCAATTAAGACATCCAAATGAATTTCTTCATAAACTTGGAGTGATTTTTACTTTAACTGACGGTTTTAAAGATATTGATAAATTTGTTGGAAAAAAGGTTCGACAAGAAACGAATAAAAACATAAGAGGATTAGAACGCACTTTGAAGAATCAGAGAAATTATGGGAGCAATCCACGTTATATCGGTAACGGAAAAGATGACGATTCCTCAAGACAGAATTTTTCTAGATTCTCTTTAAATATTTAATATTAACTTAATTAATTAATTTATGGCAGTTTTAGGAAAATTTCAAACTTTGACTTTTAATCATTGGAAGGGTAGACTAAACGGTTAGGCCCTCGTTAAATCGGGTAAAATCGGTGAACGCCTTCAATATAATATGGGTGAATACCGAGCTAATTTAAATGGTAATACATTTAAACAGTGTAACGCATAGAAGATGAAACTATGAAAGGATTTATTTATATCATTAAAAATACTGTGAATTCGAAGGTTTACATCGGTCAAACAAAACAAGTGTAGATCAACATTGGAAAGAGCATTTAAGACATGCTCAATACGGTTCACAAGTAATTAATCGAGCTATGAAAAAATATGGTGTTGATAAATTTTACGTAGAAACGTTGGAAATTTGTGATAGAACAATATTAGATGAACGTGAAATTTACTACATCGATTTATATGATTCAACTGATAAATCCAAAGGTTATAATGTTAGTATTGGTGGTAATACACCAAAATTTAAACGTAAAACTTTAAGTGTTACTGAGTTAATTGATTTACGAATTCTTTACGTCAAGCTGCAAAATTAATTCATGTACCTTATTCAACGTTCCGAAAAGCTTGTATTTATAATAACATAGAATATAATTCTTCCACGAGTGCCCGAAATCACTTTAGTGATTAAAATGTATGCTGAGCTTGTACGATGATAAAGTACAAGAACTATAGGATAAAAAGCCTATAGGATAACAAAATGTTAACAAAAGAAAACCATTTAGGTTCAGCTTTCCAATTGGAACCACAAAAAGCAACTAATGTAATGGTGCAATTACTTGCTACAAGACGTGGTAAATGTTTAGAGAGTTACTTATCTCAATTCCCTACAAAAACTTTTCAGACTGATGATGAATACACATGGGATGTTGTATCTTCTTCACGTAGAAATATACGTTTAGTAGAAGCTCGTTCTATTGACGGTGCAGTTATTACTTCTGGTAATGCTGGTGTTGCAGGTGAACCGTTTTACGTTATATTCCCTGAAGATTGGTTTGCTGATGGTAATGTGATCGTTGGTGAATTAAATGAACAGTATCGTCTTCGTATTTTAGGTGAAGCACGTATGGAAGGTACAAATGCTTGTTATAAAGTACAGTTAATGGGTGAAGTTACTGGTGGTATGCCTGCTGATCAGTTAAAGGCAAATAAACGTTTTAGCATTGAGTATTCTCCTGTTGAGAAAGAACTTTCTAGAGGTGTAGGTGATATTCATTTTACAGCTCCTGTTAGTATGCGTAACGAATGGTCTCGTATTCGTATCAAACATAAAGTTCCAGGTTCTATGTTAAATAAAAAGCTTGCTGTTGGTATTTCTTTTATCGATAACAAGACTAATAAGGTTGTTACAAAGAACATGTGGATGCATTATGTAGATTACGAACTCGAAGAACAATTCTCTGACGAAAAGAATAATCTTATGATGTATGGTCGTTCTAACCGTAATGAGAATGGCGAATATACTGATTTTGGTAAATCTGGTAATGTTATTAAGATGGGCGCTGGTTTACGTGAACAAACTGAAATGGCTAATGTAACTTATTATCCTAAGTTCTCTTTGAAGTTACTTGAAGACGCTTTGTATTCTTTATCTACTTCTAAATTAGCTATGAACGATCGTAGATTTGTACTTCGTACTGGTGAACGTGGTGCCGCTTTATTCCATAAGGCTGTATTAGACACTATTTCTGGTTGGAAAGCATTTGATATTGATGCTGCTGCATTAAATATGATTTCTAAGACAACTTCTCCAATGCATCAGACTTCATTGGCTGCAGGTTTCCAATTTACAGAATGGCGTGCTCCGAACGGTGTAATTGTAACATTACAGATTGATCCTATGTACGATGATGTTGTACGTAATAAGATTATGCATCCAGATGGTGGTGTTGCTGAATCTTATCGTTTTGATATTACTTACATTGGTTCTATGGATCAACCTAATATTCAAATGGCTCGTTTAGCTGGTTATGATGAATTACGTGGTTATAAGTGGGGCTTTAGAAATCCTTTCACTGGTGCTATTAATAATGAAAATATGAGTACTGATGAGGATTCTGCAGAAATTCACAAGATGTGGACTGGTGGTATCTTTGTATTAGATCCTACAAGATCTATTTCTTTAATACCTGCAATTTTACAAGGCGAATAAAAAAAATAATAATGGGGATAGAATTATCTCTATCCCCTTAATTTAAAATATGGAAGAAAATGGCTAAAAATAAAGAAGAAATTATTGATTTAGAAAATACTGAAGAACAAAAAACATATACTTGTTTACGTAACGAAACTATTACAGTTAAGTATTTACCGAAAGCGTCCTCTTTAGTAAAGAATCCCAAACATGTTTTGTATGGTGGTTTGGGTGAAGGTTGTTTTAGAGATTTTGTAGTACCAAAATATGCATCTAATGGAGCTTATTATAATGTTCTTACAAATGCTGAAAAAAAGTTTCTTGAAGAAACAATGGGTATGGCTCCAAATAGATTATCTATTTATAATACTGAAAATAACTTTTGGGACGATTTTAAAGTACGTTTAACTAAAGATCCTATCAAACTTGATTTAAGAAATCCTATGGATTATATTAAATATAAAGTTTTGTTAGCAAACGGAATGTGGATAGCTAAATCTTTAAACGAATTAGAAGATAGACCTCTCGCCACTTATCAATTTGTAATGGTTAGTGAAAAAGAAGTTGACGATAACAATTTAAAGAAATTCAATACTACATCACAAGCATATATGTTGTTAGGTCAGTATCGTTATGATATTGATACTTTAAGAGTTTTACTTGAATGTTTAGATGGAAGACCTGTAAGTAATCGTATTAGTACAGAAAGTGCTATTGCTAGATTAAATGAGTATATTGAAGGTAATGCAAAACTTTTTGTTAAATTTGCAAGTGATCCTTTGTTAAATACTAAAGTAGTAATTAAAAAATGCGCAGAAGAACATTTGATTATTAAAAAAGGTACTTATTATTATCTTGCAAGTGATAATTCACCATTATGTGAAGAAAATGCAGAACCTATTTTAAGTGTAGCTGCTGCTTATTTAGCAAATCCTAAACATCAAGAATTATTATTTTCTCTTCAGGAAAAACTTAAAAATAAATAATATAAATGACACTACCCGAAATAAAACACGAATTTGATATACTTTATAATAATATAGCGGCAGGTGCAGCACCTCCTTTAAACGCATATGAAATTAGTGTGCTTTTAACAAAAGCGTGCGAAGAAATCGTTATAAATTATTATAATGGTGCTAACCAACGTTTTTCTTCTTTTGAATCTACAGAAGAAATTAGACGCTATTTAGATTCTTTAATTCGGGAAAGTCAATTAACATTATCTTCAGAAGAATCTGATAATGGTTTTTATAAATATAATTATATTAAACCAAACGATTTATTATTTGTCGTAAGAGAATATGCTAAATCGTCTGGTAATGGTTGTATGAATGGAAAAAATTTAATGATTAATCCTATTTCACACGAAGATACTAATCGTATATTAGAAGATCCATTCAAAGGTCCAAATGAACGTAAAGCTATAAGATTAGATTTAGCTGATGATCAAACAGTTTACTTTACAGTATATAGTAAATATCCCATAGGAATATACAAAGTTGTATATTTACAAAGACCAAAACCTATTATATTAGAAGATTTATTTGATGGTTTTAGTATTAATGGTGAAACAGATGCTTCTGAAAATTTAAATATACCAGAAATACTTACACGAAAAGTTATAAATCGTGCAGTAGAATTAGCAAAGGTTGCATATATCGGTGATCTCAATGCAACACTTTCAGTTAATCAGAGATCCCAGTAATATATTTAATAATTTAAAACTAAAAATATTATGAATTTTTCAACTAATCAGGTAAGACATTTATATGTCGTAGAGCATATTGATAGTAGTTTAGATGCTATAGGTGATATTTTTATGAAAAAGTTTGATTATGAAAATTCTGAAGCTATGATTCTGAAGTATTTTAATGCTACAGAAGAATTAACGCATTCAGATATTGTTCGTAAAAATCAAATTCGTAAAATTACAGCTACTCCTTATACATCTTTACGTACTATATTGCCTAAGTATAGTATTACGAATACTTTAACTGCAGGTACAGATTATGATACTGGTGATTTATTTTATCTCAATTTTGTATTTCCAGCATATATTAGTTTAACTCCAGAGGAAACTATGGAAAAAACTATTTGTTTTAAATACAACTATAATGAAAACGGTATTGCATATACTACCGAAACATATTCTATAGCTGGTACTCCAACCACATTGAAAGATAATTGGGCTGCACAAATGGCAAAAACTATTGATTTTGCTTTTAATAAACGTAATAATACGGACAATGAATTGATAAATATTGTTAGTATAACAAGTACTAATGTAGTTACAATTCGCGCAAAAGCTGCACGTTGGAAACGTGGTTTGTATGAAAATCGTCCGAATGATTTTAAGTTAAGCAACTTCACGTTTGAAGATTTAAATACTGCTAACTTATCAACATTGCCGCTTGAAAATAATTCAAGAATTAAAACTTACGGTTATGCTACTGAAATTGTTACTCCTACTGGATCTGCAGATTATATTGAAAACGGTCAAATGTTGGCTGATTTAGAATATTTCTGTATGGGTGAGCGTGGTGATATTTATCGTTATAAAGGATGGCCTAACTATATCGAAACTAAATATTTAGTTGATGCAAGTACATCTTACGATGTAGTAGATATTCATTATTATTTCCAGGGTGAAGGTACAAACGATGATAAATCTGAAAAAGTATTAACATTGTTATTCCCAACATCTAGTGGTACTAGTGCAATTACATCTTTATTTGCAACTGATGACGATAGTAATGCAATAGTAACAAATATTACTACTGAAAATTTATTTACAACTACAGATAATACAACTCTTGGTGGTATTTTAGTTGGAGCTTCTGAACCTGAAAACGATACAGAAACTATTTAATAATAAAAACAAAATGATTAATAGGGGAGGTTTACTCCTCCCCTTTATTTAAATTAAAATGAAATGGGTAAGGTTTTACGTAGTAAATATGTTTTTAACAATGGTATCTTGCAAGTACAATTTCATTTAGACGATATTTATAGTGAAAGTAATCTTGCAATAGCTAAAGTGAAATTTTACAATTATGATGTTGATAGTAGCCAATATATTGAACTGAGTGAGGATGATGGTGAAGTTGTTGAATTAGATCAAAATCATACATTATATGATGTAGATTTTAATGACCATAAAGATCATTTAGTAAAAGCAAAAATTTATGTTGATGCTAATAATTGGCCTAGTTCAAATGCTCCTTGTTGTGCCACACAAGAAATTATTGGTGTTACTACTTATTGGATATTTACAGAATATTTTGTAGATCTTTATCAAATAAAAACAGAAATGTTAAATCAGTTGAATTTTACTTGTAACGATGATTGTAATGTTTCATTAGATATTGCGAATAAGTTATTAAAAGTTACAACATTACAAGTAGCAACTGATACTAATAGCGATCAATTAGAAAGTATGTTTTCTTGTTTGATTGCAAATAAGAAATCTAATTTTAACGATACTCATTCAACTTGTAATTGTAATGGATAAAATAGAAAAAATTTCTTGGAATGCTTTTACCAATTATTTTCATATCGCTAAAAAGATTGGTTATATGAATTTACAAGATAGATCTAAATTATTAATTCTATCTTTTTTTTATGATTTGATTTATAATAGTGATTATATGTACACATATATTCCTAATGAATCATCTACTTTAATTGGTAAATGGGAAATCGGTCGTAAACGAGAAAAAGAAGTTTATGCTAAATTTAATCAATTAATGAAGTGTTTATCTAATAAATCTTGTTTTATTAAAAATGCGGATGGTTATTGTAGTAATTTAGATAAACCCACATGGAAATTTAGAAACGGTGTTGTTGTATTGGCAACAAATGATAGTATAGATGCTAATACTACAGTTTTAAATACAAATGAAAATACAAGTCCTGAAACAATTTTAATACCAAATTAATATGGCAGAAAATATAAATGTAACTGGATATAAAAGATTTAAAGACTTTGAATTAGTTGAAAATATAGAAGATTTAAATCTTAGTAATTCTTTTTTTGTTGGTTACGATAGTGACGATCCAGCTAAAAAAGAATTTCAAGTAGCTATTGAAAATATTTTAAATCTAACAGAAGATACTAATAAAGTTAGTTTTCTTTATTTAGATTTAAATTTAGATATAACAAATGAAGAACAATTTCATCATGATATAGTTGACGAAGAAGTAAATGTTTACGAAATTGCTAACTTATATCATAATAATTATAATGCATTAAAAGAAGCTATTGGTGACTTTCAAAGTCAAACCGCTCAACGTTTATGTCCAAAAGTTTTGCATGTAACATTTAGTGGTTCAAGTACACCAATAACAGTTATTCCAAATAATGCATTAGGACAGGTACATACTATACAAGGTACAACTACTCGTACATCTGATATGCGTGAAGTAGTTTATTATTATCAGTATATAGATGGTAAATGGAAATATATTAGTATGTTAACCATACCTCTTGGTGGTATTGATAGTCATTATATTACTGACGTAGAATTAGTAACTAATGCTGATTCTTTTATAGGAAATCCTCCTTATCAAGAATGGAGATTTCGATTTGATGATGATACATATAGTTCTAATTTTAGAGTTTATAGAGGCAAAAACGGTATTGCTCCAACAATTACTGCAAGTGCAATACAAGTTTCTGGCGCTCCTACTGTAAGTACTACAAAAGATGGTGATAATTATCATTTAACTTTTGGTTTAGTTAGAGGACCTCAAGGTGAGCCTGGTCTTACTGGACAAGATGGTTCTGACGGTAGTGACGGTGAAGATGGTGTAGGTATAGATACTATTACTACAGGTTATCACCTTGATAATAATGATGCTGCACATAAAACTATTGAACAATTAGATAATTTAGAATTTTATACAGCTCTTCCAAGTATTTCAGCAGCAAAAAATACTTATTTATACACTCGTATTCTTGTTAATAAAACAGATAAAACTGTTGAAAAATATTATACTGAAACGTATATTCCTTCAACATCAACAAGTTTATTTGACGATCAATATTTGGAAGAAGTAAATTATTATGCTAATGGTGATTCTTATAAATCAAGCGATGTAACTAATGATGCTTGGAATAGTAATGTTGAATGTACAGTAACGCCAGCTAATTTCTCTTCAAACGGCCCTTGGTTACGTTTTGAATGGAATTTGACATCATCTGGTAAAAAAATACAATATGTACAATTAACTGGTGTATTAAATAACACAATTAGTACTGTTACTAAATATAAAGAACAATCTACCCCATTTACTACAGTACCTACTTGTACAGATAATTTTAGTGATTTGACATTTACACAAGGTAATTGGATTGCTTCACAGACAAAAATTACTGATGCAAACGGTAATGAAGGATTGTTAACATCTATAAGTTATATTCCAGAAGATGGAGAAAAAGGCGATACTGGTGAGAAAGGCGATACAGGCGAAAAGGGAGATACTGGTGAAAAAGGTGAAACTGGCGAACCTGGTCAAAAAGGCGAAGATGGACCATTTATTTTTAATCATAACGATAACACATTAAGAGGTAATACTGCTTCTACTGGTTATAATGCGACTTCTTTTGAAGGAAAAGTTATACGCATAAATGATTATCATATTAATACACAAAGTGGTTCTTTTTATAAATGTACTTCTGTAGGTTCGACTAGCACTACTTGGGAATATTTAGGTTCTTTAATAGGACCTGTTGGTGCTATGGGACCTCAAGGTCCTCAAGGTTATACAGGTGCTCAAGGTCCAGTTGGTCCTCAAGGCCCTGCAGGTGCTGATGGTATTAACGGATTAAATGGTAATGACGGTAATGGTATTGCTTCAATAACTGGTCCTACAACTTCTGGTTTAAATGATACTTACACAATTAATTATACTAATGGTAATACTTCATCTTTTATAGTAAAGAATGGTGCAAAAGGTGATACTGGTGCAACTGGTCCTCAAGGTCCTACTGGTCCACAAGGCGCAACAGGTCCTAGAGGTAAAGATGGTATTAGTTTTGAAGATTATTTAATTCGTGTTGATTCTAATACTGTATGGGAACAACAGTTTACTGAAAATAATACTATATATTATAAACCACAAAGTGTTCGTTATTTGAAAAATAATATAGATGTTTCCTTACCACCAATAGATTTAAATACAAATATAGACGCATCGTATTATGAAGAAACAAGTGCTAAAAATATTTTAAATTGTATGGATTATGGTATGTGGGTAGCTAATTATAATACAAGTTCTTCTTATCCTTTAATGATGTATAGTAAATTAAATCCAGATTCTAGTAAAGAATATACTATGCGTGTACGTATTTATATAATGCCTGAAGAATAAAATTATTTATTATGCCTATATATAATAAAATACCAATGTTTTTCCCTCAACAAATTGTTTGTCAATATACTTTAGATGGTGGTGTGACTTGGCAAACATTCAATTATGATGAAAACGGCCAATATATCTCAGGACAAATATTTTCTAATAGAAAGTTTCGTATTAGAATTTCAAAACCTAATTATATAAATAGTATTACTTATTATAATGCATATACACATCTTTGGACTACACTATTAGGCGGTTATTCATCTTTTGAATATGATACTTCTGATCCAAATTTTAATATCATTATTTGGAATTATAATGCCGATGAAGGCAAACAATTTAATACGGATGAAACTATTAACGATGACGAATGTTTATTTGTTACAAATAATACTTTTAATATTACTTTATCATAATGTCCAGACCATATAACGATAATACTTTTGTACAATACGGTTTTGAAATAAATGCTACAGCTCCAATCGATGAACGTTTTGTATTAAGATATCGTTCAGATTTAACCGATTCTAATAATTGGGATGAGCATCATCCTCTTTATAACGGCATTTTTATTGCAGTAGTAGCAGATAGTATTCCATCTAACAATGGAATTTATATGTTATTAAAACAAAGTAAATATCGTTATTTTCGTGATCCGCAAGGAGGAGAATTGTATCATCCAGAAGGATGGATTCAAATAAATGCAACTAACGCTCCTGTTATATTAGATCAATATACAATTAAAGATGGAAATGCTGAATCATTAGACACTGATGTACAACAAAATGGTTTACACGTAGTACGTGTAGATGGAGGAATTTTTTAATAATAACTTAAAATAAAATAAAATGGCAAATACAAAAATAAATTTTAAACGTGGTGCACAATTATTTAATACAAATACACAAACTGCAGTAACTACATTAACGTTAACTAATTCGATGCGTTTTTGTGAACCTTGGGTTAATACTACTGCAAAACAATTATGGGTGGATGATGCTTGTATTAATCCAAATCCAATAAGTACCAATAACGCATTAACTATTAACGAACCGTCATTATCATCAACTTCTCCTTATAGAGTTAGTAGGGCATTTACTATTAATATTAGCGGAGACGCAAATAACGCATTAGTACTTCGAGCAGATGGTTTATATTCGTCAGATACAAATACACATTATAATTCAAAAAATATTATAACAAATACTACTAGTTCTATAACAGAAACTACTACAAGTTTAGTAAACGGTAATGTATGTTTAAATCATATAGAAAACGATGAAACAGCAACAAGTGGGCATCGTATTGTTGGTACTGGTGTTGCTACTGTTACTTGGAATGCAAGTAGTAATCAAATTGAAATTTATGCACCTAATCAGGAAGTTGGTGATATCTCTTTAGGTCGTTTGTGTGAAAATACTGGTCTTACAAGCGGTTGGTTTTATACTGGTGGTTTTTATGCTGGTGACGATACCGATTCTTTAAAATGGGGTATTTATCATACACCAAGAGTAAATTCTGAAGGTTCATTGATTGAATTTAAACTTGGCGAAGCTAGCGATATAACTAATGGTAATGTACAAATTCAATGTAAAGTTACAATTATTGATGGAGGTACATTCTAATGGCAACAACAACGATTAATTTGCGTAGAGGTGTAACTACTAATAGTGAATATCAATCAGATATTACAAGTTATATAAATCCCATTACTAATGAATATGCCATAAGTACTGTTTTATTCCATAATTGCGAACCTTGGGTGAATAAAAAAAATAGACAAATGTGGATTGACGGATTATGTGTCAATCCTTATTTACCAGGGTCTACTAATACTATTAGAAATGAATACGTTAACGATGAAAGAAGTAGTCAAGGTAATGAAAGAATACTATTGAAGAGTGAAGTTATTTTAAAACCAAATGGTGGAATTTTAGCTGACGTTAATGGACAAGGTTTATATATTGATGGATCATATTTAACACATTTAACTGATTATTTTACAACAAGTGTTGATGGTATTGTACATTGTTATGACGATAATCATTCTGATTTACAAAATCTTAGTAAGGATAGATTTTGGTTATCACATAAAAACACTTGGCATCAGTTCAATGCATTACAAATTACCGATAATTATTTTCATAACATAATGTTTTATCCTTATATAAGGGATAATAACGATACAGTAATAACAGTTTCTTCATCATTTAATATAACACCTGTGTCCTCTAATGTACTTGGTGGAACAATTAATTTGAAACAAGCAACTACTACATTATTAGGTGGTGTTAAATTGAGTTGTCCTAATAATTTAACAGTTACGCAACCAGATTTCTTTGGTAATACGTATTATCCTATCGGTATGAATAATACGACCGAACAAATATTCGCTATTGCTAGCAAAGCAACACCTGTAAATTTTGGTGTTGTTACAAGAAGTGGAACTAATAAAAGAAACGATGTTGTTGGAGATACTATTATAAGTAAGGCTACTATAGGTGATAGTGATATTTTAGTTGCTGAATTAGATGCTTGTAAAAATTGTATTACTTATTCTGTTGATGGTAAAAATGTTTTTAAATTTTTACAAATCGTATGTGGTTTAAAAACACCGTATACTGAACATTATATTATATTAGATAATACAGAAAGTGGTAAAGATTTAGTATTTGATAATATTGAAATTATTGACAGAGACGGACGTGAGTTTGATTGCCATTTTCCGTATAATTCAAGTATCACAATACCTCCTTTAACATGGATGAAAATTACAATATTGTTAGCGACAAATCCTACAGAAACACAATTTAAAGCGTATGTTACTTATAATTATGATACGATAAGTTAAACTTTTCTATAAATAAATAATCACATTAATTATGTTAATACAAGGTGATACTACTTCTATAAGTATAAAATTAAGTGAAAACTTAGAAAAAAACCAAGATATTAAAATTGGTTTTTATCGTAACGATACTACACCAGTATATGAAGCATATTTAAGTGACAATACTGTTTTACAGCGTGTAGATAAACATAATGATAAAAATTTTATTTGTGTATTAACACCTGATATTTCGATGAAATTATTAGGCAATTTAGAATTTAGAGCTGTTATTTTTGATAAAAAAATGCCTTTTGTAAATTCGTCTGAAAATCATTTAGATGTAAATTTTAAACGTGCTATTGCAAATCGTAAATTAAAATAGTATGGAAGTTAAGAAACAATTAATGAATATTAAAATTTCGCAACCTCAATTAAATATTGAGTTAGCTAAAGATTCTGAAGTTGTTGGAACTTTAGTATTTTCTCAATATTATAAAGGTGATGATGGTTCTAAAGGCGATAAAGGAGATAAAGGAGATAAAGGAGATACTGGTCCTATAGGACCTAAAGGAAACGATGCTGTAATTAACGGTAGAAATGTATTAAATATACAAGGTGGTCCTAATATTAATATTACACAGGAAGATGATTTGATGATTATTTCTGCAAGTGTAGCTACACAAAAACAAGCAGATTGGAATCAAACAGATTCTACACAAAAAGATTATATTAAAAATAAACCATTACCATATAAATCGTTAGAAAAATTTACAGATTATACTTATAAAATCTATTGCGATTATTTAGATTATGAATTAGCTAAGAATTATTTTAATAATCCGAATAATATTAATAGTATTGGTTCTTGTAGTTCTGTAAGAAAAAATAATTTATACGGACGTAATTACGATTGGATATATAACAATAGTGTCGATTTTGTAGTTTTTACTCCAAATCGATTAGGTAGATATGCAACTATTGGTTTTGGTGGTATATTAAACGAACTAACTGCTGATTTTGTTGAATCGAGAGAGTATTCAGAATTATATAAAATTGTACCATTTAAAATTGTTGATGGTATTAATGAAAAAGGAGTTGTAGTTAATTCAAATGTGGTACCTAAACAAAAAGGTGAAACTACTGGTACATATCCTATTATTACAGAAAAACATAAGATATGTAATCGTATGCTACCAAGATTTATTCTTGATAATTTTGATAACGCTTATGATGCAACAGAATATATAAAAAATTATGTATCTGTTTATAATCATTCAGATTTATCTGAAAATTACGGTTACGATTTGCATTTTATGGTAGGTGATAAAACATCTACTTATCTGATTGAATTTGTCAACAATACTACTATTGTAACAGATATTTCAGAGAAATCTTTTATGACTAATTTTCACTTAAACGGTGTCAATTTTAATGAAGATGGTAGTGTATATACACCTTACGATAAAAACTTAGATTCTTCACACGATGCTGTAATAGTTAATCGTATTGAAACACACGGTTCAGGTCTTGAAAGATACAATTTAATTAACACAAACTATTCTTCATTAGAAGATGAAGAAGATATGCGTTCTTTATTAAACTTATTAACTTATACTAACACTTATAAAGATGCAACAAATCCTCGTTGGTATACTGAAGGCGTAGGAGAAAATGAATTTTACGATGTTACAGTTAATTCGCCTATAAATATACATCAAGAAGTGTATAGTATAATGAAAAGTTTATATCAAACACGAAATCGTAATACTGGTTTAACTTGGCAAACTATTCATAGTTGTATATACGATATTAATAAAAAAACAGTTAAAGTAATTTTTCAAGAAAACAACGAAGAGTTTACTTTTGATTTTGAAAGTGAATATTTTGAAAAAATATCAAATAAAGTTACTAGTTGGAGTCAAACTACTACAGATACACATTATCCTTCTGAAAAACTTGTAAAGGATAATTTGGACACCAAAGTTATAGAAGCTGGTGAGGGAACAAATTCGGCGATACAAATAAACTTAGCCAATTCCGCAACTGGTATGGGTGCAATTGCAGTTAACGGTTCAAACTCGGCAAGTGGAGATTACTCCCTTGCAGAAGGTTCGCACACATGTTCAACGGGACGTGCAACGCACGCAGAAGGAAACACTACACTTGCAAGTGGCGATTATTCTCATGCAGAAGGCGCTGGTTCTGGGGCTATAGGGATTGCTTCACACGCGGAAGGAAACGGAACATCAGCCCAAAACTTTGCCGAACACGCTGAAGGTAGTCACAATGTTACACACATAGACTCAGATGAGTTTGGAAGTTCTGGAAACACCATCCATTCCATAGGCATAGGCACAGGTCTTCAGACTGCAAAAAACGCCGTTGAAGTAATGCAAAATGGAGACGTTTATATAATTGGTGTTGGAAATTATGATGGTTCGGACATATCATCGTCTAATAGCATACAGAACGTTTTAGACGGAAAACAGGACACTATTACCGACTTGGATGACATACGTAGCGGTGCCGAAAAGGGAGAAACAGCCGTACAGCCCTCAGTATTGGAAGACTATGATACAAGTTTAGAAGTAGACAGCAAGATATCAACTCATAATAGCAGCAGTTCTGCTCACTCTGATATTCGCGGAAGTATAGAGGCTGTGAATAGTGTGATACCCTCGCAGGCATCACAATCAAACCAACTTGCTGACAAAGACTTCGTAAACTCATCTCTCAACAGCATTACTGCGTTCTATATTACAAAAGACGCACAAGGAACTCAGTTTTCTACAAAAGCACAATTAGACAGTACAACTGTATTTTATTCTGGAGGAGAAGTCAGAGTCCCGACACGCAATGACTACTGTATAGTTCTTGCAGACGAGACGAAAACTGACCCTGTTACAGGCGAGAATCCTACAACGAGATACGTATATCAGAATGGTTGGGAATTTCAATATATAGTCAATAAAACTACTCTTACCGCTACACAATTTGCTGCAATAAACAGTGGCATCACAAGCGGAAAGGTAACTCAGTATGACGGCTATGCAACAAGCAAGCAGGACAAAATAAACGACCTTGCAACTATTAGAAGCGGTGCTGCTGCTGGTGCAACGGCATATCAAAAGCCTCCAACTGGCATACCTGTGACTGACTTGGCTACAGGTGTGATTCCAGACGTTAGTGGTAAGGAAAACACTTCTAACAAAGTAACATTGTTTCAGAATATACCAGACAACATCCATTATCCCACCGAGAAACTTGTATATGACAGTCTTGCGCAAAAATTAAGCACTTACGACTTTACATTCTTATCACTTGATAAGAATACCACATCATTCACTTTTTCTGCCAACCAACGTTGTTACCAAAGTGTCAACCTCTCTGCTGGCGCTACACTTACATTTGCGGTCAACAACAAGGCTGACAACTACCTGAGAATCCATAATACGGGAAGCAGTGAGACAACAATCGTGATAGGAACAGTTACTTATAATTCAACAACCCAGACGGTTATCAAGCCCGCAGAAATCAAAGTAGGCACAGGCAAGTACATTGAATTGTCAGTGATAACTGATGGCACAACGGCTATATTCACGGCAAGTTCAGATTTACAATAACAATTAAAGACACAATATTATGGCAGTAATAAACGAACCAAGATACTATTACTATTTCGTCACTCACTTATTTGGCAGAGTGACCATTGAGAAATTTATCACCCCGATGCTGCTGCTCGGCTACGAGGCACTAACCGATGAACAGGTTGAGTTCTATTTGGCAAATCCGACAGCTTCGGTTGAAGAGGTGCGGAAATGCGAATTGGACCCGCCTTATGTGCCTCCTGCACCATCAATCATACAACTGCAAGAGGATGCCAAACAACAGCTGAAAGAGGCATACATTGCCAAGATGAACAGATACAGCGATTTGGATGTTGTTGGGGCAATATCAAGCCACTATGCGCTCATAACACTCACCATTGGCGACAATGTGCCATACACGTTGAGCGAGGCAAAGAATATCATTGAAGGCTTCAATTCGCTAATGAAGTCAGCAAAGAAGGTTTACGATAAATACTATACCTTATTGGGTGAGCAGATGACACAGGAGGCCATTGACAGCACATTGGAGGCTGGACTGGCGGAAATGGAGGCGTTATGAGGAGAGGGTATAAAATAATAGAAGGCGAGCTGTTGCCGCCATTTGCAGAAAACCTCGTGTTTTGGGCTCCGCTGACGGAAGGCGATTTGACTGACCATATTAGCGGAGTTGAACTTAAACATACCGATGAATCGTATGTTAAGTATGATAGTTCAATGAACGCATATCAGTTTTTCAAAAAGAGAAAACCAGACTACAACGGATGGGACACAAGCATTCTTTTTGATGCCGTCAACTTTCCAAAAGGTCTTAAAAAAGAGGCCACGCAAGGATATACAATTACTGCGCTATGCAAGAGGTCTTATATACAGAAATATAACTATCCTCCTTACGTGGTATTGGGATTATACACCAACAATGATACTTGGCGACCAAGTATTGCATTCAGTAATGATGAGCCAAGCTCTATAAAAGAACAATTTGCGAGAAGGACTTTTGTATATGACAACGGAATTGCCAAGCGTTTCATCAACGGAGAATTGGTTTTGCAAGGCAATTCTGAAAGTCTAGCTAATTACATTTCTCAAAATACTGACGTTGGTAACTATATCGGTGTTAATCTTGACAGAGATGGGAAGGATACGAATCAAAAGCCGTGGATTGCAGACATAAGAATCTACAACCGCGCGCTCACAGCCTCGGAGGTGGCTCAATTATGAGAATGAATTACAAACAGCAGGAGCAAATGTTGGATTACACAATACTGACAGCAATAGTTGGAAAATCAAACCCAAAAACGGCTCCATTTATTGATACGTTATATATTCCGAATAATGAGACTGGTATATATCTTGATATGTCAGATCTATACATTTCGAGTACAGACTTTAATTTCTTCGGTTGCAAAAACAATGATGGAGACAGTGCGAGATTCATGCTCAACGCATCGAACGGTAAGTTTTGTTTCGGCTTCAATACATTCGCAGTCACTAACGAGATTATCGTAGACCGGCAGGTAGTGGAGATGAATTTTGGCAATGACAGAAAATTCAAAGTGGACGGTGCTAATTTGGCAGCATTGCCGTCAAGCCTCCCAGCAATGCTACACCCAATAGGTATTATGGGTTCAATTCAATATTACGATAATCAAAGAAATAATGGATATGATTATGCAATATATAGCGTGAAAATATCACAAGGGACTAATATTGTTCGTGACTTTGTCCCGGCAATAAGAAATGCAGATGGAAAGGTCGGAATGTTGGATGTTACTGGACACAATTCAAGCAACGGGACTCCGTTCTTCGAACCCGTAAGAAATACTTTTGATTATATACTTTAGCAATATGACAATCAAACTCAATATCAATATCAGAAATATCATCTCAGCCATGCTGATAGCATTATCGGCAGCGGCAATGCTTACATTGGCAATGCGCACGGAAAGAACCGCTGCGTTACCAGCAACATCAACTATGCAGTGGCATATGGACACCTGCTGGGGGGGATGGAGGAATATTAATTATTAAATTATTACAATCAGGACGGAAGCACGTTGTCTATGCTAACGCAACTCGCAACACATCCTGACCTCAAGTACAGCACAGACAAGGTTAATTGGACTCAATGGCAGTTTACCGCAGATGAAGAAGACTCTATGGCTGACATCATCACGCTTGACGAAGGTGAGAAGGTGTACCTCAAGGGCATAAATCCTAACGGATTTGCAAAACTTGAAGAAGATGGTGTATCTGTATTTGTGATGACTGGAATTATTGCGGCGAGCGGTGATATCGGAACCATTACAGACGAGATTGGCGGCGCAGACTGTGTTTTGGCTGATGGTTGTTATACTGCAATATTTAGCGAAAACACCTCTTTAACTGTCGCACCGTCACTGCCTGCAACTACACTTGCTGAAGGTTGCTACATTGGAATGTTTAGCGATTGTACATCACTAACCGCAGCGCCAGCATTGCCAGCAACTACATTGGCGGACAGCTGCTACGAGGAAATGTTCAATAATTGTACCTTCCAGATGAGTGACGATGGTACGACATTCAACTTTGACTTTGGTGCAACATTACCGCAAACGGTAGGTGAAGATACGTTTAACACTCACAAAGATGTGGCAATTTGGATGGAAAATACAAATGGATTTAACGAATAAAAATCAATGATATGAAAGTAACAAAACCAACAAAGACGCAGATGAAGAAGGCTGCAGAGAAAGCCGCCAGACTACGCAAGGAAAGAAAAGGAAGAAACTAATCTTATAAATAAAAATAAATAAATTATAAAAAATATTTTTATTTAATCTAATTATTTTTTTAACAATCTTGTATTTATACTATTTTATTAGTATATTTGCAAGATTGTTATTTTTTTAATTAAAATAAAAAATTTATGAGTACATTTCGTCAAATGGTTTATATGGTATTAGACCATAACAAATTAAGCGGAGATGATTCTTATGTTGAACCAGAACACGTTATTTATATACTTTCAAAAATAAGAGCTTATTTATTAACAACAAAGTATAAACAATTATCGTCTCAAGTTGCTAATTCAAATTTTCAAACTATATGTGTTCCATTAGAACGTATTGATGATAATATATCATCTTGTATAGACGGACAAAATTTTTATATAGTACGTAGTACTAAAAAAATTCCAAATCTTTTAGAATTAGGGAGTAGTAATGTAACTATTATACAGCCTAATGGTACGTTTGGAACCAATTTAAATTATAATTTTATTGGACGAAATAGATTCAATTCGATAGTTTTTAATAAATGGATGCGTAATCAAAATTATGTTACAATAGGTCCAGATAATTATTTATATATTAAATCACCCGATGAAAATATTTTATTAATGGATAGTATCACATTAAATGGTGTATTTGAAGATATCGAATCTGCAAGTCAATTAGTATGTCAAGAATGTACTGATGGAGAAATTATAGAAAATGATTGTGATATATTAGATAGTAATTTTCCTTTAGAGGAGGGATTAGTAACTTCTTTATTGCAAACAGCTATTCAATTCTTTACCACAATGGCTGTTCGTTCTAAAGATAATACTAATAATGCAACTGATGATTTAAGCAATATAGAACGTTATTTGAACTCAATCATTAAAGAACGTTATAGACAATATGGAGAAAATTAACGAACAAATAAATTTAATTAAAAAAGTTAAATGTCCACGTAAGCATAAAATATTTAATTCTTATGGTTGTGAAGATTATTATTTAGATTATAAACGTAAAACTAAAAGTAATTTAACTCAAAAAGAATATTCTGCTATTGTAAGAGATATAATGTTATCTTTAATAAATAAATATTTCTTAAAAAGAATTAACATTATTTTTCCATATCGTATGGGATATTTGTCTTTTAAACAACGATCTGTTAAATTTAAACATAAGGACAATAAAATAATACCGAGTTGTAATATCGATTGGGATAAAACTTTAAAACTATGGATTGAAGAACCTGAATTATATCAAAAAAGATATTTAGTATATAGAACAAATAAAGAAAATTTATTTATCAATTATGATAAAAAAGAAAAATCTTTTAAAAATCAAAAATACTATTATTTACAACCAGCAAGAAAATTAAAGAAATTAATAACAAATAAAATTATTATTAACGATAATTATAATATAAATGGCTGAACAATATACTTCATTAAAAACTATTTACAGTAGATTGTTACGACATCCATTATTGCAAGATTTAACAATGGATGCTGTTATAGATTATACAATTGATTTTATGAGAATAGTTGGTGTACCAAACTTTTTTATAAATAAAGTTGCAGATTTATCTACTGATAATTATAAAATAAAATTACCTTGTGATTTTATTGATTTGGTACAAATGAAAGGACATCGTGGAATGTATAGAGCATCTACAGATACCTTTCATTTACAACATAAACATCCTAATAATACAACTACAGTAACACATGAAACATTTATTCCAAATAAAGATTATTGTTTAGAATGTCCAAATTTAGAAACGTGTAAAAAATACCATTATACTGTAAATGGTGTAGAGTGTATTTCAATGATACATAACGTATCAAAACACCATCGTAAATCAAATACATTCATTATTCAAAACAATTATATTTATTTATCAAATAAACACGATAACGTATCTATATCGTATTTAGCTATTTTAACTGATAATGAAGGTTACCCTATGATACCTGACAATAGTAATTTTATTCGTGCTTTAATGGCATATATTAAAAAAGAAGAATTTACTATCAAATTTGATTTATCAGCAATTAATCCACAAATATTACAACAAGCACAACAAGATTATGCTTGGGCTGTTGGTAGTTGTGAAACAGATGCAAATAAAATGAATTTATCTAAAGCTGAATCATTTTTAAATTCTATTAAAACAATTATAAATAAAAATAACGAATTTGTAGATGGTTTTGAATCTAATGGTGATAAAGTAATATTTAAAACACACTAATTATGGCATTTAAAACAGATACTTATATTATAAAAGGTATGCGTCAAGATACTTCAGATGCTGTATATGATACTTCATTTGCATTTGAAAATAAAAATATACGTATTGATGCAAGAGAAAATAATACTTCTTTAAGTATTGTTCAAGAAATGGGCAATGAACAAATTCAAAAAATTAATTTATACAATGATATAAATTATACATCTTTGAATACAGAATTATCTTCATTGCCATTTACTGTTATAGGTCATTGTGAAATTGATAAATATTGTGTATTATTTGGTAAATCGTTAGATAATGATATCATTGCGCGTTTGGAACTATTAAATGGTATTTATCAATTAGTATATTTATATAACGGCAACTTATTAAATTTTGATACAGAGCATCCAATAGAATGTATTGCTAATATTGAAACCGAGCAAGTTAAAAAAGTATATTTTGTTGATGGTAAAAATAAACCCAGAGTAATTGATATTAATAAACAATACGATACTACAAATATTGGTAATATTAATTTAGGATTTCATTTGCAGTTAAATGAAAAGTTTACTGTTGAAAAAATATGGCAACATGGTAATTATCCAGGAGGTAAAGTTCAATTTGCTTTTAGTTACGTTAATGATCAGGCAACAGAAACTAATTTGGTCGAAATATCACCAATGTTTGATTGTACTGCTACGCATAGTGGTTTGAGTAACACTACAGATAATTATTCTGAACATTCATTCGTTATTAATATTGAAAATTTAGATACCCAATATAATTTTATTCGTGTATATTTATTTATGACTACCTCAGCTGGTACAACAGTAATTAAATACATAGAGCGTAATATTGAAAATATTGAAACATTTACTGAACGTATAGATTATGACGAAATTGATTTAATTAACTATAGTGGAACTTATTCAGATTTAATCGGTAAAACATCTTGCATTATACCATATACAATTGCTTCTAAAGATAATTATTTATTTTATGGTAATATTAAAGACGGTTTTCCTGATTTAACGTTATTTAAATTTAACGAAAATGATTTTAATTGTAAATTTACTTTAAAATCTATAGGTAAAGAAACATTTAAAGATAATTTAGTATATCAGTACGATCCTAAAGATACAACGTATCAAGGTTCTAATTTTGAGTATAAAGGTTACCGTAAAGATAATTGGTATAGATTTGGAATTATCGCACAATATGAAACAGGTCAATGGTCCGATGTTTTATTTTTATGCGATAAACAATGTGATAAAACCAGTAAAACATTAGTACATTATACTAACGATAATATACCATTATATACTGAATATTTTATTCCACGTTTTCAAATCGAATGGACTTCTTCTGGTAAAGAAAAAATTGAATATTTGTATAGTTTAGGTTTTCGTAAAATTAAACCTGTTTGTGTAGTACCTCCACAAAAATATCGAAACGTTTTAAGTCAAGGTATTGTAGCACCAACTATGTACAAAGGTGAGAATCGTTTAAAAGAAAATTTAAATAATAAAACTTTTGTATTCCCTTCATATTTTTATAGACCGAAACCATTAACAAGTCCATATTCTAAAATAATTGATAAAACTACAAACAATGTAATTGTAAAACCAAATTACATATATACTATTCGTAATGTCAGAGATTTAACTTTACGTAAAAATTATTCAGACGAAAATGGAAATGGATTTTTAACTAATCCTACTTTTACAAGACCAACAGATACTATTCGTTTTAATGCTCCTTATAGAGAATACAGACACGGTTTTAGTTTACCACCTAAAGATACATTAAACGCAGAATTTGAATTTAGCGAGTTATCATTAAATGAATATTTTTTTATGAATGATGATAATTCAATTAATAAGTTATTTATTGACGGAAAAAATTCTACAAATATTTTAGCTGGAATGTATGGAAATAATAATATGAGTGATCCTAAAGATACGAATTTTGATGAAACATTTCATTTAAAAATTTTAGATGCTGGTATATTTAATACTAATTTTCCAATATCAGAAGCAAAAGATTCAATGTTGCCTAAAACATTAACAACCAATTGTTATAGTGATACAATATTTATTGATGAAAGTGTTTGTACATTTAATTCTCCAGAAGTAGATTTAAACGATATGTTTATTTCTAATATAAAGTCACAATTAGACAATTGCGATATTAAAGTATGTGGTTATGCACAAATAACAAATAGTTATACAAGAATGAATGCAGCTTCCACATACTTTCAAAAAGATTCAAGTATTTTCCAAGGAGGAAGTTCTGATATTGGAAGACACTTATTTAGTATTCCAGAAAGTGATAATAATGATATTAAAAAAATATTAGAGTTTACAAGACGCATAAATACGCCAAATCAGCCACTATCTTATCACAGTGGACCATTTTATCTTAGTCCGATTAAAGTACTCGGATATCGTGGTTTAGACGGCAATTATGATGCAAAACCATATAATATTGATATTGCTGATGTAATATGGGAGGGACATAATGATTTTGAAGAATATATTTGTCCAACCTATAGTGATTACGAATTAGAAAATAATGCTCGACATCTTTCAAAAACATATTTTAAAGATAAAGACGGATTGTCATTTGATATTAGTTGGCACGGTGAATTAAAACAACGTAAACAAAAATTAATTATTTCTAATGACACAGCTTTATTGTTATTTCAAGGAGGTGTATCAGATAGTAAATATTATATTTTATTTCCACATGATTTTTATACACAAGATGCAGGTCGTTATACAGCATCTCTTGTGTCAAAACATATAAGAGGATTATACACAGGTTTAACGTTAAATACATTAAGTAAATTTAAACTTTGGGATAGACCAGAAAATGTTTGTAATCTTTCATTAAGACGTTATGATGAACCAACAGTAACATTATCTGTTGAAAACTTTGGTGATAATAGACCTATATATCAAAACCCATACGATAAAGTTTATTACTTTAATGATTATAATGAAACTATACCATTTCACAGAACATTATATAACGAAGATGAATGGTACTGTTTAGGTTATTATTACTTCTATCCTTATTATTTAAAAAACTTTACTTATTATCGTAGAAACGAATTACCACCAATTTGTCCAATGATTTTACCGTTGGTTACAAATTCAATTAAAGACAGCTACTATTTTAAAACAAGTAATTTTACTAATATAGATAAGTTAGTAGAAAGTCATTTTAATGACTGTATGGAAATAAACGAATACGGTTGTCATTACTATATGCCATTTTCAACAGTATTTCCTCATTCAGCTTTTGATCCGTTATATTTATGTGCTACGTATCCTTTTATGCACACAGACGAATATGTAGGATTTAATGGCAATAGTTCAGCTTATAATGGGGAATATGTTCGTCCGTTATATAATACAACATCTTCAGTTTTATATTCCAACGTAACAAATTATTTTGAACCGATTGAATCTGAAACAATACAAGATTTTTATAACGCTGCTGAAGGAACCGATATTACTTTTGATAATATTGAATGGTTAAAACATAATAATACTTATACTACATTACGTTATAGTTATGGTATTGAAAATAATAATATTGTTTGCAAATCAAACACGTTACCGTTAATTGCTGCTACTAAATGGTATAGGGGTTTTACTACTTATAAAAATATTGAAGAAGAAAGCACTGTTATGTTAGGTAATCCATTGACATATGCAGAACTTTATGGCAATGTTATGTTTAGTGGCTTATTACCTCAATTATATACTAAATGCGGTTATTTACCACATTTATATTTTGATGGTACAAATGTAGGTACTGGTGAATATTATTGGAAACATATACAAAATTATAATACAATCAAATTGAATTTTAGAAATAAAATATCAGCAAATAAAAGTTTAACATGTGAATTAAATAATACTATGTCTGCCCATATAATATTTACTAATAAAAATAAAGTACAGTTGTTACCGCAATTTAAATTTAACAACAATTTATTAGAAATAATCGATGATGATTTAGACCTAGATGATATTTTACATAATGCGCAGCATAAATTATTCATAAATAATGAACTATCATTAAATGATATTGTTCAGTTCCAATCACATTACTATTATAAAGTATTTATACACTTATATGATTTTTATTATCAAGATAATAATGCAAAATTATGCTTAAGACCGTTTGAAGAATACGACCAAGATTTAATTATTAATTTTGCAAATGCTCCTTATTTAAGTATTTATCCGCATACTGGTAAATGGAGAGAAATATCTGTTAAACCGCTAAATCGTTCAAGTTTTAAATTACCATTCTGGCGACATAATTATAGTATTAGTAATAACGAATTTAATAATTCTTGTTTTAATTATGATAGGGATTATAAAGAATATAGACATACACAAGTATTAGATAAAGATAAAGAATCATTATTAATTTACGATCAAGAAGGTAAAGAACGTAATATTAAAAATTATTGGTTATTACAAATAGCAAATATTTATAATAATGATATAGAAGGTAATCCTTACATTACCGACGAAGGATTGTCTGTTAATACTTGGAATTGGATGCCGTGTGGATATTCTGAAAATATTAACAATATATTATCTAACAACTTTACAAATAGTTTTCTTATATTTGATGAAGGAGATACATATTTCCAAAAATATAACAGTATGAAAACTTTTGCACATCCTGGTCAAAATCGTAAGAATGACGTTAGTGAAGTTGCATCAGTAATGATAGAATCGTATATTAACCTTGATGGATATTATTTCGATTATGACGAATTAAAAAATATTGATAGTAGTCCGTTAACCTTCCCAGAAGAATCTAAACAAAAAAGTATTAATCCTGTATATTCTTTATCGGATGATTATATGACTTTATATCATCAAATAGATACCAACTATCAATCAGCATATTTAAAAACGTTTCCTACACGTATTATGTGGTCATTACATAAAACAAATGGAGAAGCTATTGACAGTTGGGGAATTATACCTGAAATTAATACTTTTGATACTATAGGTGAATGTGGAGCTATACATAAATTAGTATCATTTAACGATAACGTTTATTGTTTACAAGAGCATGGTTTGTCTTTATTAGATTTTAATAGTAAATCTTTAATTGAATCTTCTACAGGTAATCCAATTTCAGTTTATTTCCAAGAAACATTAAGATTGCAACATAATACTTATTTTAGTAGAACTGTTGGTACTTTAAATAAATGGTCTGTAATTGTTGCGAAAAATGGTATTTATTGGATAGATGATACATTGAAATCATTTTATCGTTTTCCAGCAGATAATAATTCTATGACTCCATTAGATTTATCATTAAGTATGGGATTTAAATCTTGGAGCAATAATACGTTTGGCATCGATAATACTTCTTGGACTTCAAATATATTTATAAACTCTAATAATATCAAATCTTTTAAAGCAAATTATGATTATAAGAATAATGATATTTATTGGGCAAATAAAGATATTTGTATTAATTTTAATGAATTATTCAATTCATTTGTATCATTTTATAGTTATAATAATATACCTTATATCTTTAATTATAAAGACAACGTATATTCTTTATTATATAATGATGACCAAACCGATTTATATTTGCAATTTGCAAATTATAAACATAAACTATATAATAAACCTATTGAAAGTTATATTGAGTTGTTAGTTAATCCTGCACCCATATATGATAAAGTATTTAACTTTATTGAATATGGTACAGAATGTTTCTATACTGAAGGTGAACAAAAAGATTTTATAATACCTTATAAAAACGCTTATAATAAATTATATGTTCGTAATTCATTTCAAGAAGGTTTATTATCATTTGATTATCATAATACTCGTGAAAAATTTAGAGTATGGCGTACCGAATTACCTCGTGAAAATGGAACAATAAATCGTATTAGAAGTCCTTGGTGTAAAATTAAATTATGGAAAACTGGCGAAGAAGATATTGAATATAGAGATCAATTACATTACATCTCAGTTAACTATACAATACCAGAACAACCAATGAAAACTAATATAAGTAACAATTAAAAATAAATTTATTTAAAATAAAAATTAAAATTAATTTTTATTAAAAAACAGTATAGTCTATTGATTATACTGTTTTTTTATTGTATATTTGCATACTATTCTAAAATTTAAATTATTGAATTATGGTTTATCAAATACCTCCTTATTTATTAGGTTTAGATTATTACAAATATTCAGAAGATAATAATAACATTTTAAATAATTCTTTTGACTTATCAAATATAAAATGGGATTGGTCAAATAATAATAATCAAGATTCGTATGAATATGCAAATAGTAATTTAAATCCTAATTATAATACTTTTAGTAAATTTGAAACTTTACCTGACCAATCTAAAGTTTTAAGTACTAATCCAGATACTTACATGTTAGGAAATAAACAAATTACTCCTAAAAAATCTAATTTTAATGGTAGTAAAATAAGTGGAATTTCAAATTTAGTACAAACTGGTTTAGGTGACATATTTTCTGTTGTAGATAGTAGTAAAAGTAAATTAGATTATGGTACACATCGACCATTTCAATATACAAATAACTATAATGATTTAAGTCACGAAAGAGCTAATTATTTAGATACAAGTAATTTACATGCTCCTACTGTAGGAGAAGCAGCTATTGATTTAAATATGCGTACAGCAAAAGGTGCAATGGCTGGTTTAAGTTTAGGACCTTGGGGAGCATTAGCTGGAGCTATTGCTGGTAGTGTTATGAGTGGAATTAATATGGGTACAAAAGCTGCTACTTATAAAAAAGATATAGCAAAAGCTAATAATTTAAATCAACAATTTTATAACAGTTATTTAAGAAATTTCAATAATAATTTTAATGATATAACTTTAGCAAATCAAGAGCGTATGAATAAATGGCGTAGTGGTAAAATTATGGCAGAAGGTGGTGAATTAAATACATATCCTTTATTAGATACAAATATTATAGGTAATGGTGGTTCACATGAACAAAATCCAAATAATGGAGTTCAATATGGAGTTGATCAAAACGGTACACCTAATCTTGTACAAGAAGGTGAAGTTGTTTGGAATAATTTTGTATTTTCAAATGAAATTAAACCTGATGAAAATATACTTAAAAAATTTTCAATATATTTTCGTAAAAAATTTCTATCTTATGCAGATGTCGCAAAACATATAATAAATCTTCATAAAGATTATCAATACGATGCTCCACATCAAAATTCTTATGAAGTTGAAATGGAACGACTTAAAAATTCTCAGGAATATCAAAAAATAAGTGAAGAAGCTGCTGAATTTGGTATGGAACCAGAAGAATATATACAATATCAACAAAATCAACAAAATCAACAAATGCAACAACAAATGGCAATGGAGCAACAAGCACAGTCTGATATTCAAATGCAACAACAATTACAAGATGTAAATACACAATTACCATCGTTTGAACAAAATCAAATTATGGCATTTGGTGGTAATTTATATAAAGACGGTGGTGATTTTAACGCTTTAAATAGTCCACATGATCAAACTAAACTTGTTCGTCATTATTATAGAGATTCGCAAACTAAAAATGCTGCATATCAATTAGATCGTTTAGGTTATTATTTAGATATTTTAATGTATCGTCCATTAGAAAACGACGAACAAGAACGATTTAATTGGACATTACAACACGCTTTACCTTATTTACAAAACGATCCAAAAGCACAAGTTTATTTAAAAGATCGTATGGGTTGGTCTAATGAAATACTAAATGGTATTTTATCTGATTATGAAATACCGTCTGCTCATGGTTTACCAACAAATAACTTATCTGCACAAGAAAAACGTATTGAACGTGTAAATTATCACGGTAGCAAAAATACTCCGTCACGTAGAGCTAATTTTGAATTTGGAGAAATTCCTCGTCAACTATATTCAAATACTCCAGTACAAACTCAAACTGTAAGTAGTTTACAACCTAATACTACTTCAAATGGTGTAGCATATTATAATGTCAATAGAACTATAAATAATCCACAATATCAATATTGGGATCCAAAACAAAGATCTTTAATATCACAATCAACATATTCCAATTTAACTCCTGAAGAACAAGGTCGTATGTATAAAATTGGTATTAAAGGTGGTAAAGGTTATGACGGTAGAATTAATTATCCTGATAATCCAGAATATATAAATAAATACAATGCTTTAACTGATGACGATTGGCAAAAAATTAAAGAAACGTTAGGTGATAATTATAAAAACTATACAGTCGATGCTTTAAAAAAAGGTGGTAATGATAATTTATTTGGTAATATTCATAAAGCTGCAATTAATTATATTTACGATAGAGATGCTAATATTCCAATTCCAGAAACTATTACAGAGGAACCGATAATTAATACTACTACTGAAGAACCAAAAGTTCAATTAAAATCTCTTGAATCAAATAATATTCAAGAAAGTAATCCTACGTCAAAATGGGAAGCTATTTTAGGAGCTAATAATCCATTTAGATATGCTCCAGTTTTTGATAACATAAGAAGTGTAATTGAACAAAATAAACCAGATTATACATATTCTAATCAAATTGCTTCTTTATATCAACCTGCTACATATAATCCACAAGGTGAAAGAATGTATTATACTCCAGTAGATCAATATTACCTTGCAAATCAAGCACAACAAAGAGCTAATACATTTTTAGGTGGTGTTAAAAATAATGCAGCAACGAATAATGCAAATGCGTATATGCAATCAATGGCAAATCAACAATATCAAAATGAAATTGCCAATAATTACTTACAAGCAATTAATAATAATAATCAGCAACGAAATACATCATTACAATATAATAATCAGTTAGATTTACAAAATGAACAGAATCGAATGGCTGTTGAACAATATAATTTATCTAATCGTCAACAAATTATGGCTAATGCATATCAAGCTGCTGAAGAAGAACGTCTCGCAGTTGAAAATGCACGTGAAGCAAATAAACAAAATTTAGCAAACAATTTAGGCTTAATTGGAAAAGAACAGTCTGATTATTACAATGTAAATCATAATCCAGCTTTAATGTATGGTGCATTTGGTACTTTCTATAAAAATTTAACACCAGAACAACAAAAAGCATTTGATACTACTTGGAATAATATTTATGGTAATAATATAAATCAAAAACAAACAGTATAATGGCTAGAAGATATATAAATACATCACAATTTAATCCGTATTCTTTTCAAGAAATGTGGGAACCTGCGTTAGCAGCTACACAAGCACATCAACAACAAATGGGTGCTATGGCAGAAATGAACGCTAAAAGTTCATTTATTGGTAATATGATAGACCCTGAAAAAGATCCTGAGGAATATGCTGCTTGGCAGCAATATAATTTAGGAATCAATCAAGCATCAAAAGACTTAATGGCAAAAGGTTTATCGAACGCTACGTATAATAATATATACGGTTTAACTATTAATTATCAAAAGAATATTAAACCTATTGAAGTATCGTTAGAAAATCAACAAAAGTTTGCTAATTTGCAACAAGAAACAAAATTAAAAAATCCTAAAATGTTCTTTGCAAGAACAGCATCTGATTATTCATTAAAAGATTTTCGTAACGGTTTACCACAAATGGATTTAGTAGATGGCGATGAAGCACAAAAACAGGCAGTATTAATGGCAAGTGCTTACGCTAATGGCCATTTAGAAATGTTACCACCACAAGCTTATAGTAAATTTAAAATGTTAGTGGAAACTGCTGTTGTAGATCCTATTACTGGTCAACGTTTATCATTTGAAAATGCTTTAGCACAATTAAATAGTAAAGATCCAAATACTTTAATGAATATTATGAAGCGTACAGTAATGGAAACTGTAGGCGGAAGTCGTTTACGTGATAATAATAAAATGAATGATTATACTCAATTAAATAGTTTAATTGATAATGCGCTTATGGGTGCTATTATACAAAAACCAGATTTAAAACTTGAGGATAATGGTTATGCACAAGAGCAATCGATTGCACAAGGTTGGGCAAAAATTGCTCAAGATGAAAGACATTTTCAACAAACTCTTGCAACTAAAAAACAAGAACAAGCAGCAGCTTCTGCAACACATTTTGCTTATAGGAACGAAAAAGATTCACATGGTAATTCACGCAATACAGTTTATTTTGCACCAGCAGGTGGTAAAGAAAAGAATTACGCATTGGCAATACAAAATTTAATGCAAGGTTCTGCTATTAGTAAAAAAGGTAGAAAAGGTAAATATGATATTAATATTACTGACGCTCAAGGTAAAAAAATAAGTTTACCAAAAGATTGGGCAGAAAAAGCGAAATCGTTTAGTTTAGAAGTACCACTTATAGTTAATAATCAAATTACTACAAAAATTGCATTACGTGTTGATGGTAAAACATATTATTGTCAACCTGATGATTTAGGTATAAATCCTCAATGGATTAAAGCGTTTAATGATGAAGTTAAATATAACCCTGTATATTCAAAATATTTAAAAACTCCACAATATTTAACTGAAGAGGAAAGAAATGGAATTATTGAAACTCAAACTAACGTATTAGATTTAATTGTACGTGAATTAAATGATTTAGCGAATTATAATCCGCAAGATGTTTATAAAAATGTAGAATAATTATGGCAGATTTAACTTATATTGAAAATTATCGTTTACATAACAATACCCAACAAACGCAACAATCGTTAGCGGCAAGTAGAAATTTTAACGATTATACATCTCTTGCAATTAAGCAACAATCTTTATATAATAAACTTTTCCCAGTTGCTGCTTATGAAGAATTAGATCCTGTATATAAACAAAACGGTTTTGGTCAATCTCGTTTTGATAAAAGAGCTCGTTATCTTGAAGATATTATTGATCCTACCGATTTACGTGCAAGAGAACAAACTTTTTTAGGACGTTTAGGAAATGATATTGTAAAAACTGCAGTAATGACTGGAACAACTGCAGTTAACTTGTTTGGTTTATTAACAGCTGGTGTTGGAAATGGAATTGCACAATCTGTTAAAAAACAAAAAGCTGGTGAAGATAATCAATCACAAAATAATGCATTTTTACAGGGATTAATTGATAATCCTATTACTAATGCTATGAATGCTATTGATGATTATTTTGAAAAAATTATGCCTAATTATCGTTCTTATGAAGAACAAGATACGAAATGGTATAAACGTGCATTTACACCAGGAATGGCTGCAAACTTTTGGTTTGATGACGTAATGAAAAATGTAGGTTTTAGTATAGGTTCAATGGCTGCAGCTAAAGGTGTAACAAATTTAGTAGGTAAAACTTTACGTTTAGCAGAACGTAAATCTTATCGTGAAGCTTTTGAAACATTAGGTAAAACATTAACACAGCCAAATATTAGTAAAGAAGTTGGAGAATTAGTACAACAATTAACAAAAGAAGGAGTATTACCTACAGCTAAACGTGCAGCATTAAACAAATTAAAACAATTATCAAAAAGAGATGAATTAGTTACTTCTTTAGTTGGTTCTTCACTTGGTGCAGTAGGAGAAGCACAATTTGAAGCTAATAACGCTTTACATGATTTTAAAGATAAAAATAATAAATTGTTAGATGAATGGATGGAAAATAATGAAAATCATCTTTTACGTATGTATGAAAAAGCAAACGGTTTAGATGATCAAGGAAAACCTATCACATTTGAACAGTTTAAAAATAATAAAAAAGCAGAAGCTCAATCTGAAATAGATACACAAGCTAATCGTGTAGCTAATTCAGTATTTGGTTGGGAAACTGGATTATTAACATTAACGAATTTTAGTGCATTTAGAAGATTTTTTTCTGGAGGATTTAGAAATTTTAATGCTGCTGCAGTAAAAGCTGGTATAGAAAACGGTGGAAATGAAATAATTTCCAATATAGGTAAACGTATTGCTAAAAACGGAACTACAGAAGCATTTAATAAATTAACGAAAGCAAAAAAAATAACTGCTATTGCTAAACCGTTAATAACAGAAGGTCCTGTAGAAGAAATGGGCCAAAATTTTATTAATAAAGCAAGTGAATTTTATCACGGTTCTTATTTAAATGAGCAATTAGGTTACTTACTTAATCCTGATTATAATAACGAAGCTGTTAATCGTATAAATGCGATAGGTAAAGGTTTAACTCGTTCTTATGGTAATATAGATGAATGGTTAGATGGTTTTGCTGGTTCAATTATGGGTGCATTTGGTTTACCTAATATACATCATAATAAAAAAGCAGAACGTGAAAAAGATTCTTCTAAAAAACGTTTTGAATTTTCTTTAGATAGTGGTATATATGGAGAATGGAAAAAAATTCACGAAACTGATAAGTTAGTAAATGAAGCAGTATCTGCTGTTAATTCTTATTTACAATCTCCAGATAAGATAAAAGAATTTCAAAATACTATTGCACAAATAGCACTAGATGATAAAATGACTAGTGCTGGATTAATTAATGATCCTTTAGAATTTAAAGATTCAGAACATATATCATTAATGAAAACGATTTCTGCATTTAAAAATGCAGGTATGGAAGATATATTAGATAAGTATATCGATAGTGCATCAAATGATTTAACTGACGAACAAATTGATACTATTCGTCAAGGTTTAAATACCACAGACGCACAATCATTAACTAATGATCAAGTACGTGAACGTATTAAACATGAAGCTTCAGATATGAAAGAATTAATAAAATCGTATCGTGAAATAAATGATAATTTATTACGTTCTTATAGTAATAATACAACTAGTTCACAAATAGATTTATTGAGCGAAATGTTATCTTTATCTGATTATAAGTTACAACGTGTACTTAAAACAATTAAAGAAAATAAACATTTATTTACAGATTTAAATTTATATGAAGCTGATGGAAAGACTATAAATATAAGTAATGCAGTTAAAGCACTTACTGATATATTGCAATTAAACGATGAATCTTTTGATGCAGTACATGCAAAAAACACTCAAAATGAAAACATTTTAACACAAGAACAAATAAATCGTATTGCTGATCATCATACACAAAAAATATTAAATAGTTTTCCTCAAGCGTGGAATCAATCTCGTAAAGAAGAAACTTATCATCAACTTGTAGATGCATATGTAAATTTAAAAGATAGTATTGCATTAAATAATGAATTTGCAGTATTAATTAATAATCCATCTATCTTACACTATATATCTAAACAAATTTTTGATAATACTTTAAGTGATGCTGAAAAAAAACAAGTTAACGATTTAGTTTTAAAATTTAAAGATTTATCTTCTGAAGATAAAATTAAAAGTGAAATAGATAATATTTCTAACGATGCTATAAAAAATCAAGTATTGAAAACTCTTGAAAAAGACGGTAACGATACTGTTAAAAAAGTAATTAAACAATTACGTGATGAAAACTGGTGGCAATTTTATTTAGATACTTATAATAATTTAAGTGACGATGAGTTTAGTTCTCCAGAAGAAGCAAGTGAAATAAAAGAGTTAATTAAAAAATTAAAAGATGTACCATACTCTGAAGCTATTGATACATTAGAAACTATGGCAAATAGCGGTAATGTTACAGACATACAACAAAAATTCATTAGTCGTTTATTATCACAAATTAAACAAGAAAAACAAAAAGAAGAAAAAAGAAAATCAACTACTACTGAAAATTCAAATAAAGCTAAAAAAGCATTCGAGCTGTTAATGAATAAAGATAGCGAATTTAGAAAAAAATTATTAGAAGTTATATCTAAACGTAATAAAAATATTAAGATAAATTCGCAAAATACTATTTATAATTTGATATATAATGAAGATAATTTAAATATTGGATTAAATAGTAATCTATTAGAACATAAAACTACGATACGTATTATTTATAATAATAAAAACGTATTAGATAAAAGTATATTTGTAGAAGAAATTATCGATAATAGTTCTGCTATTTTTGATGAAAATGAAATTCAATTCGATTCCGAAATAGTAAGTAAATTACAAGCACAATTACAAAAAAAATTAAATAATACTACTTTATCTAAAGAAACTATTCAACAAATTATAAATAAGTTAAATCAAAACTTATCTTCTAAGAAGAAATATGTAACTCCTTTATCTAATAATGATATTGAAAAAATAATTGAAGATGATAATGTTAAAGATTTATGGGAGCAATATTTAAATCCAGAGCTTATTAAAGATGAAGAACCAACTCAAAAAACACAAAAACGCAAAAGTGGAAATACGGTAGAGTTTTTTAATTGGATTATTGCAGAAGAAGATATGAAAGAAATACGTAAACGCGGTTTAGATACATTTGAAAATATAACAAAACCTGAACTTTCAAAAAAAGAAGAAAAAGCGTGGAGTGAAAAACATTATCCAGACGCTACTTATTTAATTAAGTTAAAAGAAGATATTGATTTGTTAAAAGCATTACAAGAAAATTATCCTGGTATGAAAGGTGATATACGAACTTATCGTACTAGAATGATTAACATTTTAAAATCTAGATATATAAATTTAAAGGACAAGATTACTCCTGAAATTCAAAGTTATTTAGATTTACAAAAATCTTTAAACCGTGCTAAAGAATCATTATATAATCATATAAGTGTATTTGAAATATCTACATTTGATAAAACAAATATAGAAGATTTAAAAACATTAGTACAAAAAATAGAAAACAATATTAACTTAATAAAGCAATTTATACCAAATATTGAATCTTTAAGTGGTGAATATAAAAACGGTATGTTATCTGACATCAATGCTGTTATAACAAATGCAGAACGTGTTTTAAAAAATATAAACGCGTTAATCGATAAACTATCTGAAGAAACAGGAGAAAACCTAAATAATGGTGGACAACCTAAGAAAAGTACAAAAGAAAGAATACCTTACAATGTTGATGCTGTATCTGAAGAAGATTGGTATGGTGTTAGAGATAAAGAAAAAAAGCATACCCATTCAAATTCAAAATGGGAAGAATCTTCGAGATTAGCAAATAGATTGGAACAAGATAGAATAATTCATACGTTTTTAACACGATTTGGTGCTTATTTATTCAAAGATAAAGGACGATTATTTACAGAAGGTTTATATAATTATGAAACTGGTGGTAAAGAAGATTCTATTTATTTTAAAGATTTAAAAAAAGAACGTTCAGATATATTTAATCTGAACGATACATTTAAAAATGAAGATGTTATTGGTATATATTGTAAATTAAATGACGGAACAGAACAATGTATTGGTATTGTTTCAAATAAAGATTCTGATTTAATTGAAGGTATTAAACAATCTGGTTATCAAAAAGGAACTAATAATTTTAACTATACTACAAAAATTAAGTCTGTTAACGCATCGTCTATATTTTTATATAGAAAAGATGTAGAAGATGAAATGCAACCTATCGATACATTACCAGAAGTTAAAAATGGAGAAACTCCTATTTTCTTTTTTGTAGATTATAGTGGAGAAGTATATATGGAATCTGGTCATGGTGAACTATTAGAACAGATTAAAAAAGATGTAGTAAATGGAGAAAAAAATTTTAAAGCTGGACAAATTTATATAGCATCACAATTAGGAGATGCGTTTAGTATGAAACCTAATAGCGGAAGAAGAAGTTATATGTATTTTGCTTTAGAATCTACTGATTATCAAACTGTAATAAGTAGAACAGAAGAATCAACTACTAAAACACTAGTAACAGAATTATTTGAAAATATTGCAAAATTATCAAATGAAACCGATGATGATACATTTAATGAAATAAATAGAGCATTAAATGAATGTTTTAGTTTACATTCAGAAGAAGGAGATACATTTGCATATAATTTTGTTTTAATACGTAATCCTAAAGAAAACGAGATTACTTTAAAAGCAGAATCTAAAAATATTGATACTGGAGAACAAGTTCACTTAAAAAACGAAGACGGTAAAGATATAAAAGTAGAATTAAATACAGAAGGTACTAATGAATCTTATCAACAAAATATGGATAATCTATTACAATTTTTTGAATTGTTAAATCCTATATTTTCGTTTACTCAGAAAACATTAGATAATAATGATGAAGATTTACCATATATACCGATGGATTTATTTTTACATGATGCATTACTATCTACAAATGCTATTCAATTAACACCTGTAAATATGAGTTGTTATTTGGATACAGATAATCTAAAAATAAAACAAAATCCAAACAAAAAGGCTGAAATATCGACTGCAATACCTACTGAATCTAATAAACAAGGAAATAATAATACGCAAGAAGATGAAATGAGAAAGGAAGTACAACAAATTATCGATGATAGTCGTCAAATCTTTATTGATAATTTTGATAATTGTAATAATTGGGAGGATGTTTTAGATTATGTTGTTTATGAAACAGACAACGATACTAAAAAGTTTCGAGATATTGAAACACAACAACAATTAGCACTTTATATTGGAAAAATGGGGCAATTAGAACTAGAAGTAAAAAAGGCAATGAAAAACCATTTTAACGATGCAATAGCAGATATAGATAATAAAAAACAATTTGATGAAATTGTTTCTAAATATATTTGTACAAAATAAAATTAATAATTAAAAATAATAAAATATGAAAATTTTTTGTCCGAATTTTGCTAATAACGATGTAAAAAAACAATTTAACGAGTTAGCATCTATTTTTAATGAATCAACTGCTTATTTATTGTGGCACTTGAATCACGGTCATAGTTTTGATATTAAAGATGATTTAAGTGAAAATTTAAATTTTACCAATAGAGTAAAAGAAATAGGACGTATTCAAGCTATTAAGGAAAAAGCAGAAAAATTATTACAATTACATTATAATAACCCATTTATTACAAACGAAGAGTTAAGAAATATTTGGGAAGATGGTTTATCAAATGGTGATATTATTATAGATGAAAATAGTAATATTTTATTAAAAATCAGAGAAGATAAACCAAGCGATGTAACAGATTTACACGAAGGTATTTCTAAATTTTTACGTCAAATTTATACAAGTGGTTATAGACCTCTTGTATTAAACAGGAAATTAAACAAAGAACAACAGCAAAAGGCTTCAAATTGGGCAAGTAAGTGTAAAGGTTTATCTACACAGTTAAGACATTCAAAGGATATTCCAGAATATATTACATCTGACTTTATAGAAAATTTATTTGAAGATTGGTGTGAAATTATTACTCCAATTAAAAAAAATAAAAATGATAATTTTATTTCTTATGATAATAACAAAACTCATATTAATATAAATGAAGTATCTGCAATTAAAGATACAATTGTAAAATTATTAAACGGTGAAAAAATAAGTGGAAAAAAATCTAAAAACTTATCTACACATAAAACACCTGTTGTTCAGAATTCTAAAACTAACCAGAAAAAAACAAAAGAAAATAAAACAAACACAACTAAAAAAGTACAAATTGATGATAATAAATTAGAAAATTTTATCTTACATTCTGGTGGAGCGGAAGGTGCTGATAATCAATGGGGTAAAGCTATAGAAAAACATGGAGGTAAAGTAAGACATTATTATGATGCAAATGAAAAAAACGAAAAAAGAAAACCAAAATATGCTAATACTAAAGTAAGTAGTAAAGATTTACTAGAAGCTCGTGCAAAAGCAGCAGCGGCAGCGAAAATGAATTATGGATATAATAAATCTGTTATAAATGATTCTTTAATACGTAGAAATTGGGCTCAAGTTAAATATGCAGATGCTATATTTGCTGTATCTAATATTGTAGCAACAGGAGAAAGAGTATTTCCTGATATTAAAGATGATGAACGTATTGCATTACAACCATGTGTTGCTGGTGGAACTGGTTATGCTGTAGGTATGGGTATTCTTGAACACAAACCTGTATTTGTATTTAATCAAAAAGAAACAGATAAATATTCTACAGGTTGGTATCAATGGAGTGTTATTAAAAATGATTTTGAATTATTAGAAGAAGCACCTATTTTAACAAAAAATTTTGCAGGAATAGGCTCAAGAAATTTAACACCTACAGGAGAAGCTGCAATACAATCTGTAATTTATAGAACTATTGAAAATGGTGGCCCAGTAGAACAAAGTTTATGGTCTCCTGAAGATGCTAGTTTGATGGAACAAACATTAACTACAGATTTAGATAAAATATTTACAATTGACTATACCGATAAATTAAATGAAATACATCATACTGAAATGAAATCATTTAAAAATTTCGATAAAAGATTATATTTATTAGCGAAACGTAAATACGAATTTTATCATTTAGAAGATTTAACTTCATTAGATAGACAAAAAATAGGTAAAGGATTAGCTATTAGTATGATGAATGTAATGAATTATATTGTAACTAATGATGAACTTATGGATATAATTTCAAGATATCCTAATATTTTTGATAAAATTATAGAATATAATAACCAAAATATAACCGTATTACAAGCTATACAAAAAATTTATCAACAAGATCCTGATAAATCTTTTGAAA
>JAZLLM010000086.1:0-5955 GCA_045598145.1 Bacilli bacterium
TAATAGTATGATAATAAATACTGATATAGAATTTATAGGTAATATAAATCCATATAGATATAAAGGATATATTTATGATCAAGAAAGTGGATTATATTATTTAAGTTCTAGATATTATGATTCTAGTATATGTAGGTTTATATCACCTGATTCAGTAGATTATCTTGATCCAACAAGCATAAACGGTTTAAATCTTTATGTGTACTGTAATAATGATCCGGTGAACTACTGTGACCCTTCAGGGCATATTGCTATTACTACTTTAATTTTTGCTGCTCTAATCGGCGGAGCAATCGCAGCAGGAACAGCTTATGGAGTAGATGTTGTAACTAATTTTAGTGATGGATTTGATTGGTCTGATTTCAACACTTTCACTGAAGAAAATTTAATTAAGTATGCATGTGCTTTTGCTGGTGGAGCAATTTCTGGTGCCTTGGGAGCTTTTGGTAGCACAGGATTACAATTACTTGGAACTTTTGTTGGAGAAATGGTTGAAAATGCTTATACCTTTACAAGTTGGGAGAATGTAGGACAAGCATTAATTATGAGTGTATTTTCTACGGCTTTAGATGGTGTACTTACTGTCGGCAAAAATAGACTAGCAAGATCTTATTTTGACAAAGGAAGAAGTAATTTATCCACAAAAGCTAATAAGCAAATTAAAAAATTTTTAAATAAAGGAATTGATCCAACTAATGTACATGCTTCTGATTTGATTAATAGAACATATAAATATTATAATAGATTAGATAATTTAACAGGTTCAATTCATTGGTTATTAACATTATAAAAAAATAATTAGGAGGTATTATGACACATAAACAAAAATCATATTATAAATCTCTTATATTAACAATTTTGGGTATATTTCTTTGGCTTGGCGGTTTTATAAGTGCTATTGTTTTTGGATTTGCATTTAAAAATGACATAGCAGTTGTAATATGCATTGGTGCTTCATTAATTGGATTAATTGCTTTTATATTAGATGATAATCTAACTGTAATTTTTCAATTACATTTTGAAACATATCCTAATATATGTTATAAAAGTATTTTATATGGAGTTCCTAACAATAAACTTAATGAGTTTCAAATTAGTATAAATGATATATGCAAAAATAGTATAATTACGGCTTATGAGAATGATACAGGAAAATTTAAAATTAGGATTAATGATATAGAATTATTTTTTGATTTATGTGGATGGCATAATAAAGCATACTGCTTGTATGAATATTTTGTGTCAGTAATACAGGTGAATTTTGCAAAAAAAATATATAAAAGAATGAGAAAATCTATTGAAATAAAAAAAATTTCTAATTTAAAATTAAACATTATATTTAATAATGGCAAGGCAAGGAGTTACGCACTCATAAAAAATAATAAATCAATTTTAACAAAAAAATTTAAATATAGACTTGCTATAAAAAAAATGTGTATGAGATTAGATAAAATGGGTTTAAATGATTTATATGATTTTAATATTTAAAAAATAAAACAAACATCACTTTTAACATTAAGGGTGAAGCTGAGTAATATCAGTTTCATCCTTTCTTACATTTTGTGGATAAGAGCGAAACCTGGGTATCCCAGTTGTCGTAACAGTCGAAAATGCAACTTGTTGCTTTTTCCTTATCCTGCCTATAAAATAAGCAAATTTACAACACTTATGAGTTAGTTGTTCGAATTTAATATTTTTGTTTATAGTCAATTAATTTTGTATTAATATAGGAAATGTGATATAATTATTATGTGAATTAATTGTCCACAAGGATAATCAAGATTATGACGTCGAAAGTGGATTATATTATTTAAGTTCTAGATATTATGATTCTAGTATATGCAGGTTTATATCACCTGATTCAGTAGACTACTTAGATCCAGCAACTATCAATGGGCTTAACTTATATGCTTATTGTAACAATAATCCTGTTAATAGATGGGATCCAACTGGGCATTTTTGGATATCACTACTTGTAGGTATAGCTATTGGTGCTGCAATTGGATTTGGAGCCACAGTAATTGCTGATTATGATGATAATAAAAAGATATTTGACGGTGAAACAGATGTTTCAACTTATATGAAAAATATGATCTTAGGTGGAGTGTTTGGCGGAATTATAGGCGCAGCTGGAATTATTGTTGGATTATTTTCATTGGGTGGATACATATCTGGTGAAATGATTCAAAGTTATGGGGACTCTACAACACTAAAATATAATAATTACAGATATATTGAGGATTCATATAGACTACTTGGGGTGCGAAATAAGATTAAATATATTAGGGATAATAATATAGTAGAACTTTCTGGGATGAATGAAATCAGTTTGCTTTTAGAATGGGAAGCACATAACATCGCATATTATCTTGATATTTTTGGAATGTTAAGAAAACATAGTAAAGACGTTGATTTTGGGTGATAGTATGAAAAAAAAGTTTATATTTATGTCATTAATATGTATTATGGTTACCACACTAGTTTCATGTACAAATAGAACGACTGATATTGATGAAATACTAGATAAATATCGTGATACAACTCAATTCGCTTTTCATGATATAGGCAATAATATCATAGTTTGTAATGGCCATTCTTTTTCACCACCTGGTGATAATGTTCATGATGTTTCTGGGTTGTTATATTACGATAATAATGGAATTTTATATGAATCAGAATTCAATGAAAAAAGTTATCTTTGTTATTATTCTTTTGCTGATGATAGTTCTGAAATAAAAAAAACATTTGATACTGATGAAGTGTTTTATCCAACTTATGATGATAAATTTTGCACTCGTTATTTAAATAAAACATATATTTATGATATGCATTCATTTGAATTATTAGAAGAAGTAGAAGGAATTGACTATAGAAATATTACATTAGGAGTGAGTGATTTCAATAATAATGGTTCTGGATGTTCGTTTGTATATAACAGTAAAAAGTATTCATATTCTTTAGATGATGTTATTGAAAATAATGATTTGGGTGATATTTTGATAGGTAAAGATGTATCATGGTCGCAAATATATCGTTATCATGATGATTTTTATATATCAGTTAACTATAGAGATTCTTTACTAAATAGAATTTCTTTAGTATTTGAAATAAGAGATGATTTCTTTTATTTCATCGACTATCATCATTATACTGTGGACAATGTTGAGTTTGTAAAATTATCCAATTAATTGGAAGATAGAAAACGATGAATGTCCATATTCATTAACTAAAAAAAGAAAAATGATATAAGAATAGATAAAAACGGTAATCTTTGTGCCTTGAAAAGTAAGCTGGGTACCCAGTTACTATACATGCGGCACAAGCTACTGATGCAGATTGATGCCACTCTTATCTTGTTTACAATAAATAATTCAATAAAATGACACAAATTATTAATAATTTATGATAGGTGGATTAATTAATGCTGGTATTAGTATTGGTAGTATGTACGCTTCAACGGCTATTGCTACGGCTGCTATGGGAGATTTAGCTGCCTCTTCATTAGCTATACCTGGTGGAGTGATTATTGTAGGAGGAGCAGTTATAGCTGTCGTTGCAGGTATTGCAATCAACCACTTATTTACCAAATTAGAAATTGGTGGAAATACAATAGAAGGGCATTTAAATGACTTTGTAGATTGGTTAATCTTTTGGGATTAGTATTAAAAAAAGGAAATATAAAGATGGTTTTTAAAAGAAATATAACTATAACATTAGCTTGTGTTATTACAGAATGTTTAATAAGTTTAATACCAATGATATTTATAATCTATTTATTCTTTATGATGGATAAGATAGATGAAATATTTTCTACATTATTGATAGTTCCATATTTTATATTAATAATAAATGTTATTCTAATTATAATTTCTTTTATTGCACAAATATTTATTAAAACAAAATACTATGTAAATGCTGAATGTTTAGTTATTAAGACTAAAACACAAAATAAGGAAATAAATTATAATGAAATAAAGGGTATTACATATGATTATGGTGATTTAACTAAATTTAACACTAAACCATCACAATTGGTGTTATTTGATAAAGATTATAAACAACTATTATCTATTAATAATCCATCAATCATTATGGTACATCTGATAAGAAGAAAATGTAAACATGCTAAAGTTAGTTATTATCATAATAAAAGATTCTTATATTTATTATTACTAATTAATGGTGTAGTTTTACTTATTTCTATATTAGTTAAATTATTTTCTTAATAATAAAAAAATATGAAAAAGCCAATGGAATTTTGACACAAATCATTAAAAAATTATGATAAAATGAATTTGTAATCAGGGCGGTTGTATAAGTAAGGTATGATGAGACAGGCCTCTACTGGTTATCCTCACGATATTATGACCCAGAGATAGGAAGATTCATAAGTCCTGATAGTGTGGATTATCTTGATCCAACTACAATCAATGGATTAAATCTATATGCTTATTGTGGAAATGATCCTATAAATAACAAACAAAAAAACATTTCTCAAGATGAATCAGAGATTAGTTCAGCAATTTCTATGGGAATGTGTACTGCTTTTACAGGGGAAAGTCTTGGCTGCGTTAAGAATCCTCTTACACCTTGGTGGTCCACAACAATAGCAGGAGCTATTCCTGACATAGTTTTAGGATTGAAGTATTTAGCAGCTGGAGTTAGAATTGCAGCAATTGGTGGCGCTATTGGAGGAGTACCTGGATTTATTATTGGAACTGTAGCAGGTGTTGTTGTCGGTGTGATAATTAATGGAATATTTTATACAGAAATTAATGGTAAATCAATTGCTGGTTGTATTGAAGATGGTATTGAAGGATTATTAGAATGGTTATTTTAAAAATTTGGAGGGAATATGAAAAGGATTCATTCAATTAAGACTATTATTTTATGTTTGGGAATAATGATAATTTGCTTATTAATTGCATTGCACCTTTTTATTAATTATAATACTAATGGATTTATGACATTTATTGTTTTTGTTATTTTGACATTTGCAATTGCAGCATTAGTAAAAATTTTTGGATTACCTGATTATATCGAATTAGCAAAAGATAAGGTTAAAATACTAAATAATCCACTATTTGCTACTAATAAATTTTATGTTCAAAAAAGAAATTTAATTTCATGGAATAATGAAATAGATTTAAAAGAAGTAGAAAAAATTGAAATAGTCAAATTATCAAAAAATGACAAGAAGAAATATATTGGATATAATCATTTATTTAGTAAATATATAAAAGTATATATAAAAAATTCAAATGCAAATAAGTATGTTTACATTTCAATATATACCAAGAAACAAATTATGAATCTTTTAAAATATTTTAATAAATAATTAACTAAAACTTTATCTAGTAATAAAAGCGGATATACTTTAATCGGTATATCTGCTTTTTCTTTTTATCAAGAAGCAAAAGCCGGGTATCCCAGTTGCGCAAGTATTTCAAAAATACTAGCGTAGTGTTGTATTTTTCTTATCCTACCTTAATATTAAGTAGGATACAACAATTAAATAATAAAAGAATAATAAATATGTCATGGGATATAGCAGATCTTTTTTTGTAATATTTTGACTTTCGTTCGACAAATCATATAAAAACGTTTAACTTTTTACTCCAAACTTTCCATATATAGTGTAGGGACTATTTTTATTTTCCTTTACTAATGATTTATAATTTCACATAAAATGACACTATTTTTAAAATTAATTATTAAATTTTAAAAACAATAAAAGACTTGCTAATATTTATAGATTAAGTTTTGTAATACAGACAGTTTAAATTTGAATAATAATATGATATAATAACATATAGGGTGCGCCAGTTCGGTGTATATAATGTAGTTGGTGGGAATCCAACCTAGAAAGACCTAGCAAGTCATCTAGTATCGAGTCCTTGGAGCTTTAGCTGTGAAGCAAGGTTTAAGCGTAGGGTAGAAAGAATGCGAGCCTAA
>JAZLLM010000087.1:0-10820 GCA_045598145.1 Bacilli bacterium
AGTGGATATTATAAATGGCTTTCTCGTAAAGGGGTTGAACCTAACTGGAAAAAGAATAGAGAATCGTTAGCTATAGAAATTAAAAAAGTCCATAGCCATCATACAACATATGGCTATAGACATATCGCTCAAACAATCAGAAACGCTACTGGAGAGGTATTTTCAGACTTGTTATGTCATAAAATCTGTAAAGAGCTTGGAATTAAGTCTAAATCAAGAAAGACATGGGTAAAAGCAGGTGAAGAAAGTATCAAATATAAAAATATACTTCATGGCAACTTTAATACTGTAAGACCATTTGAAAAAGTAGTAACTGATGGAACTATGATTTATTGTAATGGTAAACTATACGACTGGATATTCTTCGTAGATGTTTTCAATAACGAAATAGTAGGATCAGATGTAAAACCATCAAAACATGGTGTTGGAGTTCCAAATCATTTTGATGCGTATAAAAACTTTTTAGAGACCAAAATAAAAAGAGGATATAAAGACCTTGAAACAATTGTCCACTCTGACCAAGGTGCAGTATATTCCTCACAAGCTTTCAACAAGCTTCATGAACATTATACCATAAAAAGATCAATGAGTCGAGCAGGAACTCCTACAGATAATCCCATAATTGAATCTTTAAATGGTTGGATTAAAGAAGAACTATATAAAGATTTCAAATTATATAGTTCAAATGATGTTTATGAAACCATAAAAAATTACATTCATTATTTTAATAATGAGCGTCTTTCTTATACCCTAGGGTATAAGAATCCCGTTCAGTATAGAACTGAACGGGGATTCTAGTAATCAATAGTTTTTTTGTGTCTACAAATACTTTACTATTTCAAAAAACTCGGACTTTTATTTATGACAATACATTAACTTTTTTGATTAAAGCAAGTTTTGGACCTTCAAAACCATTAATGTTAGCTGTTTCTTTAGAAAAACTAATTGAATTTAAGGCTTCTTTTAAACTTATTGAGAAAGAAAAGCCACTAATTGGCATGATTTTTTCACCATCAAAATATTTTGCTAATCTTACTTCTCCACCCAAATAATCTGCGAATAAATCTACCTGTAAACCTGATAAATCTACTAGCTCAATATATGGTTCCTTTTTAAGATCATTTTCTTTTAATTTTCCGTTATTAATTTTTATTTTATTTAGATTTCCAGTTGGCTTAATATTTAGATATTGGGCAAACCTATTATTTCCGTAATAAGCTTTTAATATTCCGTTTTCAATAATTAGTTGCCCTTTTAATAAAACTCCATCAGAATCAAAAAAATCAGCTTTATTTAAAGGATTTAAACTAAGGTTTAAATTACATTGTGGATTTTCAACTACTTTATCACCTATTGAATGAATATTTGAATGAGTGAATACAGAATAATAATCGTATGATGAAATTACTTCCCAAAACATTTCTTTTATAAATTCATCTTTTAGAATAACATTTATTTGTTTTTTCATCTTTAAATTTTGAGCTTCTGCTCTTATTAAAACATCATCAATTGCACTCTTAGAGTCTTTTGATATTTTTTCATAATCAAGCTCATTATACTTAAACATTCTATATAATTCTGTTTTTAAGTCTTTAGATTTATATGAAGGTATAGCTTCTATATTAATAATTCGCTCAATTTTAGTATAATTAACACCTTCAGAGTTGATTAAATGAGTTAAATATTTATTATAAAACAATTCTAAAGAATTAAATTTAACATTTTCTTTGCTTTCATTTATATAAATATTAGCGATTTTATCTAAAACTTCAAATGGAATCTCTTCATCACACTTTGTGCTAACTTTTTTTCTTTTTTCTCCCTTTACTAGTTCATAACAAGGGTTTTTAACAAATGATGCTGCGTATAATGCATCATCAATAGCACTTTCTAGTTCTTTGATACTCATTTTGTGCTCAATTTTGAAATTTGATGATCCTAAATATTTACCTTTTTCATCTTCAAATTCTTTATATACAGTAACAACTTCCTCTAATGTTTCTACCACTCTTTTAGTTTCTAATTTTTGAAGAACATAAAAGCATTGTGAACTTTCAACAATTTCTTCTTTGATTAAATATTTATTTACACCTTTATTTTTTAGGGCTTTTAAAATTACATTAATTCTACTCATCCTATTCTCACCTCAGCTTTAATGCTAGCTCCACCATCACTAACTCTAACCCATTCTTTATATCCTTTTCCGCACGAGCCACTTCCTATTACTTCAAAGTTATCCTTTGATACCATAGAAATTGATTCTAACAAGTCGATTACATATCCACTCATTACTACTGGAGATATAATTTTACCAGTGAATTTTCCTTCTTTAATTTCTCTTCCATATAAAGCTGTACATTGAATACCCCAGTTCTTAGGATCTTCCATACCATTATTTGTAGTTGAAATATAATATCCATAATCAACTGATTTAATCATTTCATCTAAAGTATATTTACCCTTTTCAAAGAATGTGTTTGTCATTCTTGTGTATGCTTTACGCTTGTAACTTTCTCTACGTCCGTTTCCAGTTGGATGATAATTTAAAATCGAAGCACTTACGCTATCACAAATACCACCTATTAAAACTCCTTTGTCAATGATTTTGGTATCACTAGCTAATGCGCCTTCATCATCAAAGAAATATGATGCAGCACTAAAAGCACTTTTAGCCCCATCATGCATAGATACTTTTTTACTAGCTACATATTTATTCATATATTCTACTGATTTTGCTCTTTCTTTTACGAACATATCCATTTCTAAACCATGGCCAAATGCTTCGTGTGCAATAAGGCCAGTAATTGATGGATCGGCAATGATTGTGTATTTTCCTGGAACTGGTAATTCTGAATTTAGTAATTCTATAGCTAAATCAGCACAATCTTTAACCATTTTGTGTAATTTATTAAAGCATTCATTAGAATCATTACTTCCGAAACCATCATATGCATATTTAATATTATTTCCGTCTTTTACCACAATATTTACTCTTGGATTAATCCATGTGTAATATTGTTCTAAATCTTTTTCATTTGATATATACATTTTAGAGATTTCAACGTTTTCATATGCTAGTCCAACATTAATAATCTTATCATTTAAAGATTTAGCGTATTCTTGTTCAGCTTTTAATTTATTTATAATTTCTTCATCATTTAAAATATCGCCTTTTTGATTTCTTTTAAATTTCTTAGATAAACTTTCTTCAATAATCTTATTGCAATTAACTATATCTACAGAAGATTTAGTATTAGCTAATGATTTGACTTCGATAACGATATCATCAATTTTGTTTTTTTCTAATTCGTTAAAAGAATATTCAGAATATACACCTTCATTATAAACCCTAATTACAAATCCACACTCAGTAATGCTTGATGGTGAAATTCCAGTAATAGGACCACTAACTGAATAATTTTTGCCTTTAACATCAGTTCCTAAAACACTAACAAAAGAAAAATCTTTAGATAATTTTTCAACTATTTCTTTTGCTAGTGGTTTTTTCTTTTTTAAATAACTTGAAAATTTATTCATTTTTATTTACCTCTTTAATACAATTATATAGCAATTATTATTTTTTGTAAACAAAAAGAATGCCCTAAGGCATTCTATTTTTTGGAGTATTTATATTTGTTGCGGTTTTGAACACACATAAAATAGGCCTCACACTTTAATAAAGGATTTCTACATTTATTATAATACTACATAATCATTCTACCTATTAAATTAAATATATTATTGCCTTTTTAATTATACTAAATGTAATAACACATATAAATAAATGTATGTTAACCCATAATAAAAGGTTCTATTATGAGTATTTTCTATTAGAATCTATTTCACATGCATGTTCTTTAAGGGCATTTAGGCCCTCGATTATTTTTAATTGTCAAAATATTAAAACATATGTATTTTATACACATTGAACCCTAATTATAAATACTGCTATTCAAGATAAGTCTCTTTTTTCTTTATTGCATAATGATTTGGGATATTTATATTATCGCTATTTGCCATTAATCCACCATTTATAAATACTAATGTTCCATTTAAGTATGCTTCAATATCTTCATCTACTAATACTATTACTCCATTTGGCAGTATGAAACTACCATTTGGTGTATATGGATAATCTTCAATGCTTTGATGAATGATTTGCGATACACTAGCTAAACCATGACATAATAAACAAGGTACTGATGGAAGTCCACTTAGGTAAGCACTAGATGATACTACATGAGGGCTATTAATATAACTTCCGCAATTACAATATGATTTATGATTAGTTAAACTAGTCCATACATAATGGTCATCATAACTATGCTGTGTATGTCTACTAATAGACGTTGTAATTGTACCTATTTGTGATGAATCATCATAAGCAACACGTAAATAATATCTCTTATTATTTGTTAGAGTTTTTATAAAATGTTCTCTATTTGAACTTGCATTTAAATCATCGATAGTTATTAGTTGCATATGTTCATCATATAGTCTTACATCTAATGCGTAATTTGAACTAACTTCGATTTCGTAATCTGTACTATAATTAACATTTAATTCATACATTTCATATTCATCAGTTATTTGATGATTAGTAGGAACAATTAAAAACTCATTAATTGTGGGCGAATTATTTGATAAAATATAAGACGCATTAGTCCTAGGACGATAAAATTTTATTTCTGAAGCAAAAAGATACTGATAATTATAGTTAGAATATTCTGGCGAGTATGCCGTATATGGACATTCATCTCCTTTATGCTCATATAGTCCTGCATATCCCCATTTAGATATGACAGTCACTTGATTAGCATTTTCACAAATATTATTAATTTCAATTGTAAGATCATAATCAACAACAATACCAGAATGTAAATTCTCGCCATCTATATTATAATAACAAATTATATCTCCTATTCTAGGTGTATTTACTTCGTAAAATGATTGATCATTAACTGAATAATACATTTCAGGATAATCTATCCAGTAACTATTAGAAGAGCTTTGTTTATACCATGCATACGAGTGGCAGTTATAAGATAAAGTAGTTGACGAAATATAAATAGCATTTGAATATATATTATTGTACCAATTATTTTCCTGTTCAATAAACCAATTAGGAAATTCATCAACTATCTCATATGCTTGAACTGTTTTCCCGTTTGGCGTATAGATGTCAACATTATTATAATTAGGCTCAAAAACAAAATTAATACCTGTAGTTCTATTAAGTAATTCTAGTCTAAATGTACCATCATAATTACTATTTTTTGTTAATGTTTTATGAAATTTTATATATCCGGGATATAATAATTGGTTATTTTGGAATTGGTTGTTTCCTTCTATACAATTATTATCTGCATGAATGATTAAAAATGGTTTTAAATACAAAACTAATAATATAAGCATAGCTTCAAAAATTATAATAATTTTTTTAAAATTTTTATTCATAAATTAGCCTTCAATATCACTTGTTATTTTATATGCATTTACAAACAAATCATCAATAGATTCATTTGATATTAAAACGTAAGTATCGTCATATATTAATAATTTATCATTATATACTGCAATTTTTACATTTTGTATATTTTTATATTCGATCAAAAAATAAAACAAATTATATTCATATACTCCTGCATCAATTTCTTGTCGATTTGATTCATAATCCATTTTAGTAAAAGTAAAATCTTTATTACTAAAACAATCACAAAATGATTTTATTTTATTGATGTCTGTTACATTATCGAACAGTCTACTTGATGATGGACGAGTATATATTTTACTAATCATATTAATGTTATTATAATCAAATATTTTTTCAAGTTCGTAAAAAACAGTTTTATCATATATTTTTTTCTCATAAATTGATAAATTTTCATTGTCAACAAATTTATTATAAACTTCATTATCAATATTTATTAATGATATATAAACATCGTTCTGAGGTTCAACATAATCATAATTATTTGTGATAGATATAAGTACATATCCTGTTTCAAACGCGGTAATAGTATAATTATAGTTGTTAGCGTTAAATTTAGCATTAATTGCGTTCTCGTAATTTTTAACTAAAGCTTCATTGTAACTTTTTAAAATTGATTCATCATAATTTATAATTTTTGCAAAAGGTAAATCTATAAATAATAAAAACGCCTCAATAAAATTACTATCTTTTATAAACCATCTATTGCCAGCATTAATAAAATCTACCGAAGAAGTTATACTATCTAAAGAAATTTTTAAATCTTCTAATGTTAAACATTCATTTTTATCATACAAATACTCTCTCCAAGCGAAATCTTTCCTTAGAGCTTCAATAGATTCCTCTTTTTCTTTTGTTAATTCAATAATGTTAGAAATATTATTTCTTTGTGCATCTGTCATATTATTTATATTTTTTTCAAGTCTTAATATTTCAATCAATCTATTTTTGTAATTAAGTTCTGATAAATTTTCGATATCATTTTCTATAATAACTATTTGACTATCTTTTTTATTATTATTTATAACAATTGTTATAAAAATTAATGAAGTTAATAATACTGCAATCATCGATACATAAAGAATCATTTTAGTATTTTTTTTGTTAGCAATATCATTGTCAGAAAAATCAACTAGCTTCTCTTTCGTTTTACTATTTTTCATTTTATTGTTTACCTCCACAATATAATTATATAGTATTAATTGTATTTTGTAAATAAAAAATGATACAGTTTTGAACTAGTCAAGTAAAAGTATACAATTAATAAAAAGAGATATTACTCCATATCAGTACTGTACTGATATGGAGTTTTATAATTCAGTGAATAAGCTGGCCTTTCGTGGTTATAATAATATACATATTCTTTTATTGTCTTTAATACATCTTTAGATTGATTAATTTTAAAATCTAAAAACAGTTCCTCTTTAATCCAGCCATTTAAACTTTCATTTACTGGATTATCTGTAGGCGTTCCCGCTCGACTCATTGATCTTTTTATGTTATAATATTGTAGAAGCTTGTTATAGCTTAAGGAAGAGTAAACAGAACCTTGATCGGTGTGTAAAATTGTCTCGGTTTTTTTACCCTTCTTTTTTATTTTATTTAAAACTTCTTTTAATCCATCAAAATATGGTTTAGGATCTCCTCGCCTATTACCTAATTTAAATGATAATATTTCTTTTGTAAATGCATCAAAATAAAATGTCAATTCATAATATTTCTTTTGACACCAAAATGCTGTCATATCAGATACTACAACTTCTAATGGTCTTGATAGTTTTTTCCAGTTATTAATCAAGTTAGGATATATTTTCTTTTCGCTACCAGGAGTTTTATATCTATAATGTTTACTTTTTGAAATAATCCTTTCATATTTACAGCACAAATGTACATGGTTATCACTTAGTATTAAACCATGTTTTTGTTTTATATATGCGTTTATTCTTCTGTATCCATAACTAGGATGAGCCGAATGTATTTCCTTTATTAGCTTTATATCTTCATTTCTATTAATTTCTCTAATTGACGGATTTTTTAAGCGTGTAATCCATTTGTAATATCCTGATCTATTAATATTCATTATCTTACATAATTTATTAACACTTATTTCTTTGCTTAAATTTTTAATTATTTGATATTCACATCTTTGATAGTAATGTATTCCTTTTTTGCACCAACTCCTTTCACTAAGTAACCTTTTTTAATCTTTCATTTTCTATTTTTAATTTAATATTTTCTAATTCTAATTCTTCCTCATGTGTAATAGACTTTCTTGGCCTTCCTTTACTAACACCCTTCTTTTTACCTGTTTGAGATATTAATCCTGCTAGCCCATAATTACGATAATTAGTTGTCCATTTATGTAGAGCTGAACCAGATATTTCATACTTCTTCATAACTTCCCTGAAAGTAAAATGTGTTTCTAAATATTCTTTAACTATAATTTCTTTTTCTTCTGGTGTTCTCATTGTTTTTTTTCTTTTCTTTGATTCATAATAATTCCTCCTTTGTTTTATTATACAAAAAAAGTAGACCTAGGTCTACTTGATATACACTTAAATTAATATGTATCTCTTTTTACCTATGTCTACTTTTATTATATCACTATATTGTAGTACCCTATTTTTTGTTCTTCTCTTTACTACGTTTATCATTTATTATTTTCATTTCTTTTTCAGTAATTAATGTACAGTTGTTTTCTTTAGCCCAATTAACACATCCTGTTAATACTAATTTTAAAAAAGGTCTTGGTACATTAACTAGCATTTTTAAAGCATCATCACTAAATTTTACTACATCATCGACTCTATTAGCCGCATATCTTACACTAGTTAAATCAACTTCTCTATTTGGAATAGCTTCTGGAGCTGGTTTTTTATAATCAGAACACCAAAAATATTTAGAATCTCTATAACCCCAGTTTGTTGGAAGAGGCATAAAGTTATTCTTTGTTACACCATTAATGATTGCATCATAATATTTTTCTTTCATTAATACACGGTCAACTTTTAAAATAAAATGTGCTCCATATTTAGATGTAATTCCATTAAAATCATGATATGGTCCTTCGTATTCATCTTTTACTTCGGCTTCAAAACCATTATCTAATTCTTTCCACCAAGTACATTCAAAAACTTGTAACGCTTCAGTAATAACTTTGGGGAATTTTTCGTTTGGAAAATCTTCACATAATAAACCTTCTTCTAAATGAAATTTAAAATCTTTCATTTTTTCTTCTGGTGTGTCTCCAGGGAATCCTAGATTAACATGCTCAGAAAATATTTTCTTTGAATAAGGTAAAAAATTGATTGTACATTTACCATGTCTTATTAATCCTTTTGCAGTATTAGAAGTATTTCTGCACTCTAATATCATAGCATAATGATCTTTACCAGCTATATAGTATGGGAAACATAAAGAATATGCACCAAAACTTGTGTTTTCTCCGTTTTCATCTAATGTACCAACTAAGCATAATGGCATTGGAAAAAAAGACGATGTTTGATAAAAGTTGTCAACTATTCTTAAATTTTTAAAACTACTCATTAATTTTCTCCTTTATATTTTTATAATAATTTTCAAGTATCTTATTAATTTCATCTAATAAATTAATAAACATCTCAGACTTTTCTTGACCTAATTCATTAAATAAATAATTCGTCATCTTTTCATACTTGTCTATATATTTTTCAATTACTTGTTTTCCCTTTTTAGTAACTATAATAAAACAAAAACGTTTATCAGTTTCGCCTTCTTTTCTAATAACTAATTTTTTATTCTCTAATGAACTTATAACTTTACTTATATATACTTTCGTACAATGAAAATAATCCTTTAATAAATTTTGATATACAGGTTTTTTACTTTGATATATATACATTAAAAAAGCAAATTCTGATTTTGATACTTCATTGTATCTAAAATCTTTAAGTTCTGTAGCTCTAAATATGGCAATCTTTTGAGAAAATTCGATATTTTTTTCCACTATTAGTTAACCTCCTTAACTATATTATACTCTTTTTATTTTTAAATTCAAGATTTTAAAAATGAAAAACACATCCTGTAATAGATGTGTTGTTAATGAACTAGAATAAATTAAAAAGTAATACCTTAGTATTACTTTTAAAATGGCGGAGGAAGCAGGATTCGAACCCGCGCGGCTTTTACACCCTGTCGGTTTTCAAGACCGATCCCTTCAGCCAGACTTGGGTATTCCTCCAATATGGTGGCTCAGGGCGGGATCGAACCGCCGACACGAGGATTTTCAGTCCTCTGCTCTACCTACTGAGCTACCGAGCCACATATTAAATTAAAAATGGCGGTCTTGACGGGGCTCGGACCCGCGATCTCCAGTGTGACAGACTGGCATGTTAACCACTACACCACAAGACCATCATGGTTGCGGAGGAAGGATTCGAACCAACGACCTCTGGGTTATGAGCCCAACGAGCTACCAACTGCTCCACTCCGCGATAAGGATTGGTTGAGAAAATATCTTTTGGTGGACCCGGCAGGACTCGAACCTGCGACAAACCGGTTATGAGCCGGTGGCTCTGACCAACTGAGCTACGGGTCCATCGAGTTACCTTTATAAAAAATGGTAGCGGCGGTAGGACTTGAACCTACGACCTTCCGGGTATGAACCGGACGCTCTAGCCAACTAAGCTACACCGCCGTTTCGATATCTTCTAAAAAAATGGTGGATCCTGTCGGGATCGAACCGGCGACCTCCTGCGTGCAAGGCAGGCGCTCTCCCAGCTGAGCTAAGGACCCACTTCATGATTGGTGCCTAAGGCGGGAATCGAACCCGCACGGTATTATCTACCACAGGATTTTAAGTCCTGCGCGTCTACCTATTCCGCCACTCAGGCATATACTATTTTAAGAAATGGTGTCTCCGAGGCGATTCGAACGCCCGACCCACTGATTAAAAGTCAGTTGCTCTACCGTCTGAGCTACGGAGACAATGGTGCCGACTGCAGGAATTGAACCCGCAACCTACTGATTACAAGTCAGTTGCTCTACCAATTGAGCTAAGTCGGCATCAATGGTGGAGACTGCAGGGCTCGAACCTGCGACCCCCTGCTTGTAAGGCAGGTGCTCTCCCAACTGAGCTAAGCCTCCATAACTCTATTATACCACATTCCGTATTTAGTATAATACATTTTTTTTAATTTGTAAACAAAAAATAGAAAGAAAGCTTGGCGACGTCCTATGTTTGCAAGCATAACGCTAACTATTTTCGGCGATGAAGTGCTTAACTTCTGTGTTCGGTATGGGAACAGGTGTATCCACTTCTCCATAGTCACCAAACTTTTCTTTCAAAATT
>JAZLLM010000088.1:0-38936 GCA_045598145.1 Bacilli bacterium
CTCTTGTAGTGAATAATTATATTAAATACTTTAATGATGAGAGACCATCATATGCGTTAAATTATTTAACGCCGAAACAGTTCAGTGAACTGTTTTACCCCTCTAGTTAATAAAAGTGTCTACTTTATGTTGACTAGTGCACTTTTTTGGTATATTTAATATTGACTTATAACAGTTATATCACAAAAAAAATTAAATTAAAAGAATAATTAAATAAAGATTATTTAAGATATTTACCTTGACAAAATGACTTTTTTATAGTAAAATAAACTAGCATTGGAGTAGTACTCAAGTGGCTGAAGAGGCGCCCCTGCTAAGGGTGTAGACTGGGAGACTGGTGCAAGGGTTCAAATCCCTTCTACTCCGCCATATTGAAAGAACGACTTTGATACAATGATATCAAGGTCTTTTTTTATATTTTAGGGGATTTGAACTACGGTAAAACTAGTGGTTTTAACTTGCTTGAGTTCCGTCTATGCCTTTTCAAGAGTTGTTTTTGAAGAAAATGAGGTAGAATTCAAGCTGATTATTAAAGAGCGATTACAGCTGAAATATCACGATTATACGATATAGCCACAATTACACGATTAGGGCTATGTTTACACGATTACCCCACGATTACACGTTATTGACTTACATAGCTTGAACGTTATCTACTATCCGTTTTTAACTGGCAAATAAAGTGACAAATAAAGTGACAAATTCCTTGAATTATGCTATAATAATGTTATCAAAAGGAGGAAGATATTTTATGAACTTTGGAAGCGAAAATGAACAATTAGAATTTAAAAAATCAACTAGTGAAGTTAAAGAGGCGATGGATGATATTTGTGCCATTTTAAATAAACACGGATCAGGCACTCTATATTTTGGCATTAAACCAAATGGAGATGTTTGTGGACAGGAAATTGGCAATTTGACTCTTGATGATGTTGCTAGAACTTGCAAAGAAGCCATTTCTCCAATGATTTACCCATTTATAAAAGAAGTTGAATTCGACGGATGCAAATGTATTGAAGTGAAGTTCTCCGGTAACGAAAGACCATATTCATCATTCGGTATTTTTTATAAAAGAGTTGTTGATAGGTCTGAAAAAATGACTACTGAAGAAATAAAGAATGTAATGGCATCTACCGACTACTCATCAAGATGGGAAAATAACATAACTATATTTGGAATAGATGATGTAGATAAAAATGCACTTAGATCATTTTATGACGAGTCGATTTCCTGCGGTAGGCTAAATCCGTTGTCGTCATATAGCGAAGAAGAATTACTTATTGGACTTGGTCTTTTTGAAAATAATCATTTAACCAATGCGGGATATTATTTATTCTCTAATAAGAAACCAGTAGTACTAAAAATTGCAACATATGTTACAGATGAGAGAATAAATTTTTCTGATATTCGAAGAGTAGAGGATAATATCTATAATTTGATTAGATATGCAAACTCATATATAAAAGATAAAATGAATTGGAAAGTGGAAAGCATATTGGAAACTTCTAGAGTGGAGGTTCCAGAAATACCAGTGGAAGCTATTAGAGAAATAGTTGTTAATTCTTTTGCTCACGCCAATTACAGAGGTGTTACAGAAAATGAAATCGCAATTACTCCAACTCAAATTGAAATATATAATCCAGGAGAATTCCCGGTTGATCTTAACCCTGAGATGTTTGTAACTTCCAAAAGAAAGAGTCAGCCAAGAAATAAAGTTATTCTAAACACATTATATAAAAGTAAGGATGTTGAAATGTTTGGAAGTGGCTTTAAAAAAGTGTACTCTTTGTGCAAGGATAGAAATATCAGATTCGGTTATGAATCAAATTCAGATGGCTTCTCTTTCGTTTTTTATAGGAATAATGTCACTTTAAATGTCACTGAAAATGTCACTTTAAACCCAATTGTTAGACTCACCACTAATGATTATAAAGTTTTGAATCTATTAAAGGAGGACCCTATTCAAACACGAGAGGAGTTAGCTACGCAGATAGGAGTAGACAAACGTACTGTGCAAAGATGCCTAGATAAACTTACTTCGAATGGATATATTGTTAGAATCGGATCCAAAAAAACAGGTTATTGGGAGGTATTAAAATGAAATTGACAAAAGATGATATTTTTATTAGCGTCGAGTATCAATGGCGAAAACATCAACTAGTATTATATTTTCACGGTTGGTTGATTGTATCGATAATTTCTATATTTATTCCTATAACTATTACTATAACAAATTTAGAATATATCGATATTGCTATACTATCTTGGCTAGGAGCTATAATATTCATGTTTTTGATATTTTTACCTCTCATGCTTTATTCATACAGTAAAATGAGATATTTACTTAAAAACTATGAGAATATGCAAATTTATGAAGTTAAGCTTGATGATATATCCACTTCATATATGTATAGGGGAGCTACTTATTATACAGTTACAATTAATAATAAGAAAGTAGATACTAATCCAATTTTTTCCAGCTCATTTTTAAGCAAACATTCACTACAAGATTATAATAATAAAACAGTTATTGGATTATTTGATAAAACACTAAATAAATTTTATGTAATAAGAAAGATAAGCTAAAAACCAGATAGGTATGCCAAAAAGTAGAGCAGGTATGCCATAATTTTAAAGGCCATGCTAAATTGTATTAAAATTGCTTTACTAATACATATAAGAAAAGTTAGGATGATACAATAAATGTCATCCTTTTTCTTTTGCATATAGGACAATTCTTTCTATTTGCCAATTATTTATAACTAGAATTAACTGTTTTATGGCAGCTATTCTAGCTTTTATTTTTCATTTTGTATTACAAATGGTATTCACTTTTTTGATAGGGATATTCAAAAAATATACCTTTTTTACTAATATTTCCTTTTAATTATCTGTATAAATATTAAATAAAAAAGACTTTATTATTAAGGCATTTTTTGTTATAATATATAGAGATAAAAGGAGACTAAATAATGAGACAAATAATTAAAAAATGCATTTCATTTATATTTATTATAGCTATGTCTTTTTGTGTTGTAGGATTATCAAACACTAAAGCAATAGCTGATGATGTTAAATACGTTAAAATAAGTGTAGATGAATTTAAAGGAAATGAAAGTAAATACGTAAGTACTGAAAATATAAGATATGTATTATGCGGTAAAGTAAATAGTTGGCTACATCCATATACTACAACCAATCCTGATTATCAAGTTTGCGTATTAACGTCATTTAGTCCTTTTAATACAGTTTCCATAAGAATTTTATTAAAACGTGATTCACACTTTACAGGCAGTGACATTACTTTTAATGGACATATACTTGGTTATGGAAGCTATATAATAGGAGATGACATTAAAAATAAATATCTTGAAATTGAACTTGATAATACTTTATATAGTGAAATCGAAGGCGAAGATTACAGAGGCAAAGTATATTCTGATTTATATGACACAGGATTAACTGATTCTGATGACATAAGTTCATGTGTTAATCAATATAAAGCAAACAAAGTATATTCTTCATTAGGTTTTGATTACGATATAGATCAAAATCCATCATCTACAAGTTCAACTCAAGTTTGGACTAAGGTTACTAATGGAAATGAAATCACAGAGGATGGTATTTATACTTTCTGTAAAATATATAATAATAAAGCCGTTAAATATGCTATAGACCCTGATACTTATACTACAGGCCAAGAATTTCCTTTTAGTATCGAATTGTTAAATGGCGATTCATTCTCTATTGTTTTCCGTGGTGTTAATTATACAATTTATCCAGCTGAATTTAAAATTAATAAAAATGAATGTAACAAACCAAATTGGTTCGACATAAAATATGCCTATAACAAAGATAACACTTATCTTATTGAAGAACAAAAATTTTTCAACTATGAAGATATAACTAAATTTGGATCAGAGATTCAATTAGATGACGAAGAAGAAAATGATACTGTATATTTATTCAAGAAAGTTATGCCTGAAGACAAAAATCCTACAGTTACTGCCAAATTTGTTAAGTATGATCCAAAATCAGTAGCTATTAGATTCTTAAGTTATGTTGATTATGAAGGAAATCAAGCTATTTTAGATAGTAAATTCACTAAGGCTGTTACTTATGGATTAAAATTAAGTATTGAAGGAAAAGAAGATAAATACATTGATTTCAGTTCTACAGATATGACAAGGGTAACTGAAGCTACATCAAATACTAAAACTGATGAAGGTGGAGTTTTACAAGCCGTATTTAAAATAAAGAATATTCCAATGAGTAGTTGGGATACTGAAATTACTGTCACTCCATATATTAAAATCGATTTAGAATATGAAGTTCCAACTGACGGAACAATATTAGATTTATCTACTTACATAGGCTATCAAGAAAGTGTAACAAGGACTGTTTCTTCATTCGCTTTAGATTATTATTTAAATCATAGCACTGATGATGGAGTTGTCACTCATCTTTTAGCTTTAAAAGAAATCGCTGAAAAAACAGCTCAAGTAAGAAGTGAGGAAGACTAATATGAAAAAGCAATATAAAAAATCCATTATTGAAATTATTGTATTAGATGAAAAAGATGTTATCGTAACTTCAGGTAAATATAAATTTGGAGACGATGATTATGACAACGAAATGGAATACGATTTCGAAGAAGATTTATAATATTTAAAATTAAATAATATTAGAGTAAACAAAATGTAGTGAACTCTATAAGCAAGATAAGTAAAAATACTTAAGTCTTATAGTCTTCACTACATTTTTATTTTGGCTTTATTGCATTGCACTTTGTAATTCTTTTTGAATTGTATTAATTGTTATATAACTTTCAGATATACTACCAGCTGTAACCTTTACAAGCGCAGGTAAATTATTAGATGTTAAATCTGGATCTAATGAAGTTAAGTAATTAAATACAGTGGTGTTATATTCTAATTTTACATAGTCTTCAGTATCAAAACCATATATTTTAATAACACTTGAATCATTTTTATTATTTTGAGTATAAGAAAAATAATTAAATACTGATGCTTCTACTTCAACCTTCTTTTCTAAATTACTAGTAGATTTACTTGAATAAATATATACATAATAAGTACCATCATTTTTTGTTGTTACTTCAGTAACAGATAATTTTGCTCTATCAATATCTTCAGTACTCTTAAATTCAGTTACTGTAAATATTTTTATACCAAACAATACTAAAAATACCATAGTTACAATTATGATTGCTGACCAAAAAGCAACAACTTTAAATCTTATTTCTTTTTTCATATTAACCACCTAAAATATGTAAATATTATACTAAATATTAATTATAAATGCAAGAAGACTACTTCTTGTTTTTATTTATTAAGGACATTGCAATTATTTCTAAATCCTTCATACAGTGTGCAAGACCTGATTTAGAAATGTATCTTCCTACTTCCTCTTCACTTATATCACTAAGTTCTTGTAATGATGCTCCTTCATTTTTAACTCGTAAGGTTACTGCTTCCATTAATCTTACAGACAATTTTTCAAAGCCCATATGTTCTTTAATTATTCTAATCCATTCCATTTGTTTATCAGACGAAATCATAGCTTTTGTACCATTAGCCAAATCACAATTACTAACACGATTAATTACATTATTTAAATCTCTTTTTATACGATCATTTTCAAATTCAAACAACGTATTAGAAGCACCAATTAATTTTAAGAAGTCACCTATATGTTCTCCTCTTTTTATGTAGAAAATATATGAACCCCTCCTAATACTCATTTTGCCATCAATACCATAATCATATACTTTTTCAACTAAGTACTTAGCCTCAAATTCGTTAGTACATGATATTTCAAGATGATATCTTGATCTACTAGGGTCATTAATTGATCCCTTAGCGATAAACATTCCTCTAATTACATCTGCTACGAATTCATCATATTTATTTGATATTTCTTCTTTAAAATTATAATCTTCGTCGATTATGTCTAAATCTAACAGCATTTCTTTAACGTTATCAGTAACATTAATAATATATACATTTTTCTTATCTAAATTATTTCTTTCTTTAGATAAAATCTCTATATTAATGTTATATATTTTTTTAATAATATATATTAAACGTCTAGATAAACTTAAACTTGTTGTTTTTATATTTAGACCAAACCTTTGAAACGATATTACCATTTCACTTTTAAGTTTTAGCACCGCATATAGTTCTGCTTTTAACTCATCAATAGTAAAATCATTTGCGATTATCTCTTTTTTTACATCAGATGCAAAAGACATACTAACTCCTATTTATTTTCATTTATTTTTTTAAAGATTTTACCTTTCATTACTTTTTCCACGATATACGCTAAAAAGAACTTCTCAATTAAATATGCTAATATACAAATTATAAATATATTAATATATGATTTAATTTCAATAAATAATGGGAAAATCATTACAATTAGACTAGCTATAACACATGGAAGATAAAGAATGGCTCCAAATGTTTTAACTACTAGCTTAGAAAAACATAACTCAATACATATCTTTATCATTATTTGTATTAAAGAATAATACATAATAAACAAAACTAAAAATCCTAAATTAGTCCACTCACCCCAAGCGATAAAGCCACTACATGAAAATATCAAAATAATATTAAATATCATCATTAGTAAGCTTTCCACGAAACGATATAAGAAATTCTTTTTAGGCATCGTTACTGATACCACTTTCATATCTTTAGGATTTCCTCCAGTTTCGTTCTTTAGCTTTTCAATCATGTCGTTTAATAATTTTTCTGTTTCTTCTTCAGCTAAAATTTTCTTAATTTCTTTTTCGCTAATTAATTCTTTAAATTCTTTCTTTTCCATACGGTCATTTAAATCATTATAGGCTTTCACTAATTCTTCATCTAAGGCATTATTACTTTTAAGTATTGCCATATTTGCTTCTAATTTAGCACAGTAATTAATAAATCTAAGCTTATAATCTTTTAATTCATCTTCAGTAACATTAATCCTACTTTTATCACCAATAACCGTAACTAAGTCATTTAAAACATTAATTTGATTTATACACTCTTGTTTTATTTCTTCGTTATTCATATCTTTCTCCAAAAGAACTCAAACAAGAGTTCTTTTTTTATTTTAGGAAATCAATAAAGGTGTTATATTCAGAATAACTATAACTATTCTTATCACATCTACTAATTGTAACACCACCACTAATATTATGAATAATATAATGATAGCCATTATCTATTCCTAAATACATCATTACATGACCACTCTTTAAAATTATACTTCCTGGAGTTAGGCCATTCATTATTTCTTTCTTTTCATTTACAGTTTTGCTTCCCACATTATAATTAGTACCTACTAAGTTTTTAATTTGAGAAGTATTTCTTGGCATTTTAAAGCCAAAACATTTATATGCAGCATCTACAGTAGAAGAGCAATCTCTTCCTCCATATTCATCACCCCAATCATAAGGTTCACCTAACATCTTATACATTTGTTTGATTAAGCTCTTAATTGTGAATGGTAAATAACCATGTGAAAAGTTCTCATGTTCTAATGTAAGTGTAATTTCTTTAATTTCTAATGCACCATCATTATTTATAGGGAATAAAATTGTATATTGATCACCCTCAATTCCTTTTAATGGTAGGATTGCACCCATTCTTACTTCATTAGGAATTAAATCATCCTTCTTAAATCTTTCACAAGTAACTACAATAAAGTCACTTGGACTTACAAATTTATCAAAGTCTTCTTTACTACATAAAGCAATGTTTTCTTTTAATGTCCAACCAGCATAATTTCCGCCTTGCACAAAATACCATAAACCATCTTTGCTTTCGTAATATACTAATACACCTTCACCTGTTTCAAAACCAGTTTCTTGATATTTATTATTTGTACCTGTACGTAAAGTTACAGGAACATTTTTAATGCTTGTGTTTTTAACACAAACTGCATATTTAATTTCAATATTATTTTTTGAAGTTGAGTTGAGCCCACTTAAATTTGTATTATCAGATTTAGCTGGAGCTGCATTTTGCATTTTGTTTACTAAAGAATAAACTTGTGCTTCAGTAATTTCATTTATTTTAGTTATATCAATTAAACCTGTATTTTCTGAGTTTTTATAAGTTTCCTCGTTAATTTTATCAATCTCTTCTTTAGTTTTAAGAACAGTATCAACGTCTTCTAACTTATTTAACCAATAGAATGGATTAGTCATTTCTCTTGTAGCATTATCTTTTAAACTAACATCATTATTTTCTTTATCAAATTCATCAGCGTTAGGATCGATTATAATGATCTTTTTCCAAGATGCGAAAACATGACAGCTTCTTGTAAGTTCATCACTATCACCTAATTCTTTTCTTAAGGCTTCATCAGTGAACCATCCTAAGAATTCATATCCTTCATAAGTGACTTCATTTAAAGCACTTTTAATGTTTGTGCCTACTGGAAGTTCCTTTATAACATCTTCCATTCCATTATTGTAATGAATAGTTAATGTTTTAGTTATTACTGGATCCTTATTAGGATCTATATTTTCCCCATCACTTGTGATATTTTCTTTATTTTGTTCAGGTTCACTATTTTTACATGCACATATTGAAAACATAGTAACTATTAATAATATAACTAATATTTTTTTCATATTCTTTTTCCTTATTTATTTAAAACATTCTTTAAATACAAACCTGTATAACTCTTTTCATTTTGACTAACTTCTTCAGGTGTACCAGTAGCTATTATTTCTCCACCATGATTTCCACCTTCAGGACCTAAGTCAATAATATAATCGGCTTGTTTTATTACATCTAAATTATGTTCGATTACTAATACTGTTCCACCTTCATCAACAATGTGATTTAGTACATTTAGTAATCTATTTACATCATCACTATGTAGTCCTGTAGTTGGTTCATCAAGAATAAAAATACTCTTATCAGTGATTCTCTTATATAACTCACTTGCAAGTTTTACTCTTTGAGCTTCACCACCTGACAAAGTTGTAGCACTTTGACCAAGTTTAATATATCCAAGACCTACATTATTTAAAACATCCATCTTAGTTTTAATAGAAGGAATGTTTTCAAAAAATTTGCAAGCATCTTCTACTGTCATTTCTAAAACTTCATAAATGTTTTTACCTTTATATTTTACCTCTAAGGTTTCACTATTATATCTAGTTCCATGACACTCTTCGCATGGTACATAAACATCAGGTAAAAAGTTCATTTCAATTTTAATGACACCATCACCCCAACATCTTTCGCACCTTCCACCTTTTACATTAAATGAGAATCTACCCTTATTATATCCTCTCATCTTAGCGTCAATAGTTTCAGCGAACAAATCTCTAATGTTATCAAATACACCAGTATAAGTTGCTGGATTACTTCTAGGTGTTCTTCCAATTGGGCTTTGATCTATCTCAATAACTTTTTCTAGATTCTCAATACCTATAACACCATCACATTTACCTGGAATTATTTTAGCACCATTTATTTTCTTTCTTAATGTCTTTACTAATATTTCATTAATTAAAGTGCTTTTACCAGATCCACTTACTCCAGTTATACACACAAATTTACCCAATGGAATTTTCACATCAATATTTTTTAGATTATTTTCTCTTGCATTTATAATTTCTAAAAAGTTTCCATTACCTTCTCTTCTCTTACTTGGAATTGGTATGAACTTTCTCTTGCTTAGATAATCTGCGGTAATACTATTAGTATTAGCTAATATTTCTTCTAAAGTACCAGCTGCTACTACTTCACCACCATGAACTCCAGCCTTTGGCCCTATGTCCACAATATAATCTGATTTTCGCATAATCTCTTCATCATGTTCAACAACGATTAAAGTATTTCCAAGATCTCTCATTTCCTTTAAAGCATTTATTAAACGATCATTATCTCTTTGATGAAGTCCTATAGATGGTTCATCTAAAACATATAAAACGCCTGTTAAATGTGAACCAATTTGTGTAGCTAATCTAATTCTTTGACTTTCACCACCAGAAAGTGTTGATGATAAACGATTTAATGTTAAGTATTCTAAGCCTACATTGATTAAGAATGCTAAACGATTATTTATTTCCTTTAGTACTAAATTTGCAATATGCTTATCAGTTTCACTTAATTCTAAGTTCTTTAAATATTCATAAAGTTCAGATATTGTTAATCTAGCAATTTCATCAATGTTTAAATTGCCAACCTTAACACTAAGTGCTGCCTCAGACAATTTTTTACCGTGACATTTAGGACATTCAACGTCCATAATGTATGAGCCATAATAATCTCTATTCCAGCTAGATGTTGTCTCTTGATATCTTCTTTCAATTAAATCTGCAACACCTTCAATATATTGATATTTTTTATATGAGTTTCCACTTGAAGAATTAATTTCATATCTAATTGCTTCCTTAGAACCATGCATAATAATATCTTTATCAAAATCACTTAATTCTCTAAATGGTTTATTAAGGTCAATATTATAATGTTTGCATAATATTTCAAATGTTTGCCATTCAATATTATCAGTACCCTTTATATATTTATAATATCTTATACCACCTTCCATAATAGATAAGGAATCATCTGGCACTAATAAATCTATAGAAACCTGCTGAAGAGAACCAATTCCCTTACACATATCACAAGCACCTTGAGGTGAGTTGAATGAAAATAAAGTTGGTTCAAGCTTTGGAATAGAAAATTCACATTCAGGACACGCTAATGTTTCACTAAATACTAATTCCTTATCATTAATACATATAGTGCATCTACCATCACTTAATCTACATGCTTGTTCAATTGAATCAAACAATCTTGATCTTGAATCTTTATGTAGCTTAACTCTATCAATAATTGCCTCTATATTATGCTTTTTATTCTTATCTAGCTCTTCTTCTCTTTCACTATCTAATTCAATAATTTCTCCATCAACTCTTGCTCTTGAAATACCTTCTTTTAATAATATATCGAAAATCTTTTCATGATGTCCTTTTTCCATATGAACTACAGGGCTCATAATAGTTATCTTTGAACCTTCTTCATATTCAAAAATTTTATCACACATTTGATTTACAGTTTGTGAAGTTATTAAAATATTATGAGTTGGACAATATGCTTTACCTATACGTGCATACAATAAACGTAAATAATCATATATTTCTGTAACTGTACCAACTGTTGAACGAGGGTTTTTGCTTGTTGTTTTTTGGTCTATTGAGATAGCTGGAGACAAGCCTTCAATAGAATCAACATCTGGTTTATCAACGTTATTTAAAAACTGTCTAGCATAAGCTGATAAGCTTTCAACGTATCTTCTTTGTCCTTCCGCATATATAGTATCAAAGGCTAAAGAACTTTTGCCTGATCCTGATAGGCCGGTCATAACTATTAACTTGTCTTTTGGTAGGCTTAGATTAATATTTTTTAAATTATTAACTCTTGCACCTTTAATTACTATATATCTTTCAGACATATTATTTACACATCTCCAAAAATTCTTTTTCATTTATTACTTTTATTCCTAGACTTTGTGCTTTAGTAAGTTTACTTCCAGCATCACTACCAGCTACAACTAAATATGTTGACTTAGATACTGATGAAGCTGCTTTACCACCAAACCTTTCAATTAAAGCTGATGCTTCCTCTCTAGTTAAACTCTCTAACTTTCCAGTAAGAACTACACTTTTACCACTAAAAATCATGTCAGAAGTATCTAATACTTCCATACTAGGATTAATTCCATAATTTTGTAAGTTTCTTACAAAAGGTATCTTTTCACTAAAATAATTTTCAATACTGTAAGCAATTGCATCACCGATATCTCTTATTTTAATTAAATCATCATATGCAGCGAACATTAAATTATTTAGATTTCTATATTCTTTAGCTAAAATCTTAGCCACCTTATTTCCAACATATCTAATACCTAAAGATGCAATAACTCTATCTAAAGAATTATTCTTAGAATTTTCAATATTTAACAATAATGTATCAACACTCTTTTCGCCTAAACCATCAATATTGATTAAATATTCACGTTTATTTTTAAGCTCATAAATATCTAAGATATCTTTTAAGTATCCTCTTTCATATAAATCAATTACTAACTTCTCACCTAATGTTTCGATGTTCATACATGGCTTTGATGCAAAATATATAATACTAGCCACTTTCCTTCCATCGCAATCTGGATTTATACAATAATGACTACTTTCACCATCTCGTCTTACTAAATTTGACCCGCACACAGGACATTTTTCAATCATCTTAAATGGTGTTAAACCATTTCTTCTTCTTTCTTTATTTACACTTACAACTTCAGGAATAATTTCACCAGCTTTATGTACTAAAACATAATCACCAATTCTTACATCAAGTTCAGTGCAAAAATCTTCATTATTTAAAGTTGCTTTAGATACTTGGCTACCAGAAATCATTACTGGTTCTAATATTGCAAGTGGAGTAATATTACCAGTTCTTCCTACTGTATATATAATATCTAATACTTCAGTTTCTACTTCTACAGCAGGGAATTTATATGCAACACCCCATTTAGGATATTTAATTGTATAACCTATTTTATCATACAAACTAAATTCATTAGTTTTTATTACGACACCATCAGTATCATAATCTAAATCTTTTCTTGCATCTTTCCAATATTCTAAATATTCGATAACCTCATCAATATTTTTGCATAATTTGTAATTAGGGTTTACTTCAAAACCTTGAGATGCCATAAATTCTAAAGCTTCTATTTGCGTCTTTAAACCATATTTTTCTGGATTAACTACGGTATAATCAAATGTGTCAAGCATTCTTTCTCTAGTTATATTAGCATCTAATTGTCTTAAACTACCTCCAGCTGCATTCCTACAATTTTTAAATTCATCTAGACCAGCAGCTTTTCTTTTTTCATTATGCATCTTTAAGATGCTTCTTTTCATATAAACTTCACCTCTAACTTCAATAGAATAATCATCTTTTAAAGTTTTAGGTAAAGATTTTATTGTTTTCACATTTTCAGTTATGTTTTCGCCAACTAATCCATTTCCTCTAGTGGATGCTAGTTTTAAAAAACCTTTATCATAATTGATAGACGAAGCAATACCATCAATCTTAAGCTCACAAACATATGTAGGATTTACACCAGTTTGTTTAATTCTATTATCAAATTCTCTTAATTCATCATAATTAAAAATATCAGCTAATGATAGCATTGGTTTTTCAAATTCTATTTTTTCAAAGTTGTTATTAGCAACATACCCAACTTGTTTTGTGGGAGAATTAGAAAAAGCATATTCTGGATATTCATGTTCTAATTCTTCTAGGTTCCTAATTAAACTATCGTATTCAAAATCGCTTATAGATGCATTATCTTCTTCATAATATTCTTTACGATATTTATTAATTAATTCGGTTAATTTATAGATTTCTTGTTTTGCTTCTTTTCTATCCATCTTTATTTACCTTTTTATTTTTCTAATTGAAGGGTGACTCATATCAAAAGACTTGATTGTGCCTTGTGCAGTAAAACATATTTTACCCATAACGCCACCAAATTTATTCTCTAGTGATACAACGATACCATCACCATAAATTTTATGATTTACAAAATCACCAACTTTATACTCTGTATCATCTTTTGCATCTTCGCAAACTTCAACTGATGTAGCTTGTGGTGTATCATCATATTCATTTATTTGACTGATTTCAAAATCTTCAATTTTTAATTCTTTTTCTTTTTTCTTACTGAATTTACTCTTTGAGCCAATAAATTCAAGTAAGAATATTGATTGACTATTTGATTGTGTTCTTCCGTATAACATTCTCTTTTTTGCACATGATAATATCAAATGACTTTTAGCTCTAGTACAAGCTACATAAGTTATTCTTCTTTCCTCTTCCTCAGATACATCCTCATGGAAGCTTAAATTAGGGAATATTCCATTTTCAAAAGCCACAATAAAGACAGTATCAAATTCTAGGCCTTTTACTGAATGAACAGTAGATAATGTAATTCCATCTTGTCTTTGTCTTTGGTTTTGTAATTTATCATCTGCTAATATAGCCTCATCAAAAGCTTCAATAAGTTTAGTTCTTCTATCACTTATTTCACCATTATCTTCAATACTAAATAATACTGTCTTGAATTCATCAATATTTTCTTTTCGTTCTTTTTCATCTTCTTCATCTTTAATACTTTCTAAGAAATTAGTTTTTTCTAAGAAAATATCATAGAATTCGTCTAGTGGTGTAACATCTAATAATGATGATAACTCATTTATTAAATCTACAAATTCATTTAAAGAATTATATTTAGTACCTAGGCTTGACCTTAATTCCTCAATTGCTCTAAATATTGAGCAAGCATTGGCTCTTTTGTATTCAATAATTTTTTCGACTGTCTTATCGCCTATACCTCTAACTGGCACATTAACAATTCGTTTAAATGATGCAATATCATTATGATTAATTATTAACTTTAAATATGCAATAATGTCTTTAATTTCTCTTCTTCTAAGGTAAGATATTCCACCATAAATCTTATAGGGTAAGTTCTCTTGTACAAATCTTAATTCAAAGCCTCTTGATATAACGCTAGATCTATAAAGAACAGCTATATCAGAATAATCTACACCTTGCTTATGTAATTCACTAATCTTATCAATAACAAAGCTTATCTCATCACGATCATCATAAGATTGATTTACAATAACATCAGTAGGAGAGCCTTTGATATTAGAAAATAAACTCTTTTCTTCTCTATCAACATTATTACTTACTAATTTATTAGCACCATCTAAGATAGTTTGAGTTGAACGATAATTTTCTGATAATATTATTGATTTAAACTCAGGAAAATCATGTTTAAATAGTTTGATGTTATCATAATTAGCTCCTCTAAATGCATAGATTGCTTGATCATCGTCACCAACTACAAATAAGTTTCTACTTTCTTCTGTTAATAATTTAACTATCCTATATTGAATTAAGTTAGTATCTTGGAATTCATCAACTAATACATAATTATAAGCATATTTGTATTTATCTAAAACATCAGGATAATTAGCAAATAGTTCATAAGTTTTAAGAAGTAAATCTTCAAAATCTAAGCTATTTTCTTCCTTCATTAAATACTCATATTCGTCAAATACTCTTTGTTCCTCTCTAAATTCAGGTTTTAATTGGAAACATTTGCAAGTATTTATAACCTTACGCATACGTTTTGCACTGAATGTTTTTTTATCAACGTTAGAAAGTTTTATAGCTTCATTAATTACCTTTAATTGATCTTCTTCATCTACGATATTAAAATGATTATCGTAACCCAATACGTGGATATCACGTCTTAAAATACGAGCACATAACGAGTGGAATGTGGAAATAGTTAAATGTCTTGCATCATTAGGGATGGTCTTCATTAATCTATCTCGCATTTCGTTAGTAGCTTTATTAGTAAAAGTAATAGCTAAAATTTTGTTAGCAGGAATCCCCATATCTACCATATAGCTTACTCTATATGTTAGAGTTCTAGTTTTACCAGTACCTGCTCCAGCAAAAACCATAACTGGCCCTTCTACTGCTTTTACTGCTTCAAGTTGCTTGTCATTTAAGATTTGTTCATATTTAGCGATATCTACCATTGTTATCTCCTGTTTTTATTTAAATGATGATTTTAAACTTACACTACGGTTGAAGATTACATCACCATTGCCATCATATTCTTTATCAACGATATAATAACCATCTCTAATGAATTGATATTGGTTCATTGCTTTATATTCATTTAGACCTTCAACGTAACCTTCTAATTTCTTCCAAGAATCTTCATTTATAGAATTTATAAAATCATCTGGGTTTACATTTGCGTCATTAATTAGTGGTTCAAATTGATTGAAGACAGCTTTTTTAGCAGTAGTTGCTTCAACAAAGCCAATTGTACCATTAGGCTTTCTTTCATTGAATCCACTTCCTGATAATGTCTTAGGATCATAAGTACATAACACTTCCACAATATTACCATTTTCATCATATTTAACTTCATTAGCTTTAATAAAATATGCATGGAATAATCTAACTTCTAAACCTAAAGCAAGTCTCTTATAATGCTTGTCAGGTTTTTCTAGCATAAAGTCATTCTTTTCAATATATAAGTGTTTTGAAAAAGCAATCTTTCTCTTTCCTAATTCTTCGTTTTCTTGATTATTAGAAGCATCTAAATATTCAATTTTATCATCTTCATAATTTGTAATAGTAATTTTTAATGGTTCAGTTACTGCCATTATTCTGTTTACTTTCAATTTTAAGTCTTCTCTAATGAAGTGGTCTAACATATCACCTTCAACTGTAGAATTAATTCTTGATAAACCAGTTGATAAGATAAATGCTTTAATAGCTTCAGGTGTTACACCTCTTCTTCTTAGACCAACTAAAGTTGGCATTCTAGGGTCATCATAACCTATTACTTTACCACTTTCTACTAATTGTCTTAAATAACGTTTAGACATAATAGTGTTAGTGATATTTAATCTACCAAATTCTATTTGTCTTGGTTTATGAGGCATTTCACATACATTAACTACCCAATCATATAATACACGATGGTTATCATATTCTAAACTACATAATGAATGACTAATTCCTTCAAATGCATCTTGTAATGGATGAGCAAAGTCATACATTGGGTATATGCACCATTTATCACCTTGACGATGATGTTTAGTATAATTGATACGATAAAGTACTGGGTCACGCATATTGATATTAGGACTAGCCATATCAATTTTAGCCCTTAATACTTTCTCGCCTTCCTTATACATTCCATTCTTCATATTTTCAAATAGTTGTAAGTTTTCTTCAACACTTCTATTTCTATATGGTGAATCTTTTCCAGGTTCAGTTAAAGTACCACGATATTCAGCGATTTCAGTTTGACTTAAATCACAAACATAAGCCAAACCTTTTTTAATTAATTTAAGAGCTAATTCATAAGTTTTTTCAAAATAATCAGAGCCAAAAAATACATTCTTTGGACTATATCCTAACCATTCAATATCTTTTTTTATTGCTTCAACGTACTCAGCACCTTCTTTAGATGGATTAGTATCATCAAAACGTAAGTTAGTATATCCATTGAATGCTTTAGCTGATTCAAAGTCAGTAATTAAAGCTCTTGCATGACCTATATGAAGGTATGCATTTGGTTCTGGTGGAAATCTTGTTACTACTTCTTTATATCTTCCACTTTCTAAATCATTTATAATTTCTGTTTTAATAAAATTTGAATATTCTTCCATATTTATATCCTCTATTCATATATTACTGTTACTTTAGAAAATTCACATACATTTCCTAATTCTTTAAACATTTCTTGTGTGATTTTATCACATTCATCTATATACTTATCACTGAAGCAAATTACAAAGAGCAAAATATTTTTAGTGTCAAAAGTTATTGATGTTCTTAAAGTATCACTAGTTGGTGAACCAAAAGGACTATCATTATCACAATATAAAGGTATGTTAGTAACATTAATTAAACCTCTTCCAATACCGTAATAAATATCTTCGCTTGTTCCCATTCTAATTCTTACATCACCTAAAATCTTATCATAGTCTAGTACTGCAGTACTCCTATTTAATTCAATTGAAAGCAAGTTACCAATATCTACCGCATTATTAATGGTATATAATCCCATTTGTTTAGATAATCTTCTTAGCAAACTTTCGCAAGCTAATCTATATCTACTTGGATCTTTACCAAATGCTTTATAGCCATCTCTTGCTTCTTTAATTCTTTCTAAATTAATTACATCTTCAAGTGGCATATTAGCGTATTTTTCTTCATAATACTTTATTCTATCTTTAATATCTTCACTTGTTTCTTTGATTTCAATTGGAAATTTATAAGCTAAAATATTAAAATCTTTTACTTTGTCTCTTATTTCTTTACTTACAGTGATTGTCATTTCTTTCTCTTTTCTTTGTTAGTTATTTTTAATTAAATCTACTAACTCACTTATTTTTTTAACTAATTCAGAGTATTCATTTACTTGCTTATTATTTAGTAATGGTTTGATATTCTTGTTTAGATAATCTATTCTATTTTTTACTAAATTAATATTTGCTTTTATAGTTTTGATATATTTTTTATCATAAGCCTCCAAGCCATTTTTGAAATTCTCTTCTTTTAGATTTAAATCTTTTTGTAAATTTTCTTGTTTTTTATTTAGACCATCTAATTCTTGTTTATAAACGCAATATGTTCTAACATCACTAAAGTCTTCTTCAAATGATATTTTTGCATTTGTATATTTGTCATATAAATCCCAAAGTTCTTGCAACTTTTCACCTGTATATTTAGGCTTTGTTTTAAGAATTTGCTGCTGACGATCTATTACTTTTTCTTCTTCAGCTAATAAGTTAGATTGTTCTTCTAAAGTCTTGTATGCAAAAGCAAGTTCATCTTGCTTTTTAGCAAGTTCATCTTGTTTTTTATTAAGTTCTTCTTGATTATTATCAATCTCAATCTTGCACTTAATAAGCTCATCTTTATATTTAGCTAAAGCTTTTTTATTATCACTTATCTCAGATTGCTTTTGATTAACATCATTTTGTAATTCATCAAGCTTAGCTTGTAAACTGATAACTAACTCATTATCTGCGCTGTTGTTAGTCTGTTTAATCTCTTTAGATTTTGCTTTTTGATCTTCTTTTAATTTATTTATTTTTTCTTCTAATTTTTGATTGTTCTTTTGTAATGCATTATATTCTTTCTTTAATGCTTGTAATTCAGTAGCTTTAGCTTGCTTTTCGTCTTCTAATTTAGCTATTTGCTTTTCTAATTTCTTTGAATCACTTGATGAAGATTTTAAATTATTTTTCTCTTCTAATAAATTTGTATTTTTATCTTTAAGAGTTTTAATATTTTTCTTTGCTTCTTTTAAATCTTCTTTTAATTTATCGATTTCTTCTTGACTCTTATTGTTAGTTTCTTGGCTTTTTTCTTTAGAGATTGTATTTATAAAATCGACAGATAATTTATTGCTTTGTTTATCAATAACAACATTTTCATCATATTTAAGTTCATATAATGCATTTAATTTCTTATTTGCTACATCTAAATCAATTTGAATCTTTTCGATTTCATTTTTCAAATCATCTAAATTACTATCTTGCTTTTCTTCACTAGTACTTTCAAAGATTTTATTAGCTGCTATTTGACGATTCATCTTTTCTCTTAAATCACCATCATTACCTGTACGTTCTTTTTTAGTCTTTTGTGATAATAATTCATCTAAAGATCTTGTAGGTTTTTCTTGTTTTTCTGTTCCCATATAATCACCTATTTATTTATAAAAAATATAATAACATCATAAATAATATATCCAATAGTGAATGCAAAGATTAGTATGTTAATACACTTTAATAATTTAGCTAATAATTTTTTAGCTTTATTTCCTTTTTCACCATCACTAATTACTTTACTACCATTATTGATATATTCTTCAATCTCTTTTAATCCCTTATTACCAACTGCCGTTTTATATATTGGTAAAGGTAAATCCTTTAATTTACGGCTTACGTGTTTACAATAATATGAATATGTCTCTTTATACTTTTTATTAAATTCATCAGTATATTTATCAATTAAAATATTTGCTTCACGCTTACTTCTATTTACATATCTTCTATTTTTATTTATGCTCTTATTTAAAAGACTAGAAAGCAAAAAGATAGCAACTAAACTAAACATAATAATAGTAAAAACAAAAACTATTATTTTATTATTTGGTTTAGCCAAGAATGATATTTTACCATTCATTATAAGTATATTTAAGACTAAAGAGATAATTGTGAAGATATACATCAGTAAACCAAAAGATTTCTTTTCTCTCTTTTCTTCTTTAAAATTATTTTCTTTAATCAACCCAATATTTTCAATTTTTTTATTTACATCTTCCTTCCATTCTTTGAATGAAGCAAGAATCATTTTTCTAGCAAGTCCTCTTCTTATGCTTTTGTCTCTAAGAAGATTACCCAATCTATAATATTTGTTTTTTCGTAAGATATAAAAATCTTCAATACTATTTATTGCTTTTCCATCATCATACAAAAATGGATTTTCAGCTAAATAAGTTTTTTCAAAGTCTTTTGATTTTATGATTGCTTCATCATCTTTTATTTCTGTTTTTGGTAAAACTTCTTCTCTTTCGATTAGTTCTTCTAATCCATCATTACTTAACATGTATTCTTTAACTTTATTTCTCTTCATATTTTTGCCTCTACACAAATATTACACAAGAAAGTCTTTTAAAGCACTTATAATGTCTACAACTTTAAAAGTAAATGATGAATCTAAATTAAGTGGATATATACCAAACATTACAATTAACAACACAAAAGCAAACTCAAAACCTGTAAATATTCCTATTATACCACCTAAAAAATTCTTTTTGGTTTGTAAGATGCCTTTTTTTCTATCGCTTTTATATGATCTATCCTTTAATACAAATATCTTTAAAACTATTAAAGATACGATATATATAATTAGCACTGGAATAAATGCATAAACTATATAATTGAAATAAACCTCTTCAATATCTAAAACCTTACTTAATAGATTATATATAAAACTCAAATCAATTATTTTTGAAAATGCATTAACAAAAATATCTTTGAAAACCAATAATAAAACAAAGCATATGGTTAATAGAATAAAATTAACTAATTCTTTAAATAAACCGTGATAAAGACCATAGAAAAAGCCAATCACTAAGCATATAATTAACATTAAATCGTATGACACTTTATCACTCTCTTTTCTTTCTAATATTCTTCTTTATTACAAATCTTCTTAAAATATCCACTTACAGCGATCATTACCGCATTATCAGTACAATATTTAAAACTTGGGAATGTTAACATCAAACCTGGTATGTTTTTAACGTGTTCTGCCATCTTTTCTCTAAGTCCCTTATTAGCAGCGACACCTCCTGCTACAATAATATGTTTAGCGTTAAAATCAATCGCTGCCTTTAATGTTTTATTTACTAAAACACTTGTGACACTATCTTGAAAAGATGCAGCTAAATTATTTCTATCGATTGATTCACCCTTCATATTACATTTATTGACTAAATTTAAAACCCCAGACTTAATACCTGAAAAGCTGAAATTATAATCATCCATATTTTGATATACTGGTAGCTTATACGAAGGTACACCTAAATGAGCAGCTTCATCAACTGGTTTTCCAGCTGGATAATTAAAGCCCATAACACGACCTACTTTATCATATGCTTCACCAATAGCATCATCAAATGTTTGGCCTAATATTTCAAAATCATAATGTTCTTTCATTAAAACAAGTTCAGTATGTCCACCACTAACTACTAAAGCTAAAACTGGAAAATGAAAATCACTTTCAATATGATTTGCATATATATGTCCAGTCAAGTGATTAACACTTACACATTCAATATTATTTGCAAGTGCAAATGCATAAGCTGCATTAATACCGACTAATAATGAACCTATTAAACCAGGATGAGTAGTAACAGCTACTAAATCAATATCACTAGGTTTCATATTAGCTTCTTTTAAAGCTTGCTCAAAAACTACAGTGATTTTTTGAATATGCTTTCTACTTGCAACTTCAGGAATTACTCCACCATATTTCTCGTGTATATCAATTTGTGAATATACAACACTTGATATTACTTCTTTTCCATCTTTAACGATAGCTACTGCAGTTTCATCACAACTGCTTTCTACACCTAATACAATCATAAATTAAAACACTCTTTCTAAAAGAAGTGCATCCTCACCATTATCATAATATGCTTTTCTTACGTTCACTTCTTTTAATCCATACTTTGTATATAAATTAATTGCTTTTTCATTACTTTTTCTAACTTCTAAAGTAATGTTTTTTGCATTACTTGCTTCACAAATTTGAATAACAAAATCCATTATCATTGAGCCAAAACCCATACCTTGATATTTTGGATCTACGTATAAATCAATAACTTCTACACTATCAGTTATATGCAAACCCACATAACCTTTAACATGCTTATTTATTTCTAAAACTAAATATTCACTAAAAGGATTGATTTCAAGTTCTGAGATAAAAAAGTCTTTTCCTAGGCTATGACCAAATACTTTTTCTTCTCCCTCTATTACTTCGTCTATATCCTTAAGTTCCATAGGACGTATTAAGTATTTCATTAAATTACATCCTCTCTTAGATAATTAGGTTCAAGTGCATGTACATTATCAACTTTTTTCAGCATCTCTTCACTCATATTCTGATAATTTATTTTTATACATGAATTATCTAAAACATTATATTCATTTAAATCATATTTATTTAAGAATTCTTCATTAGCTAAAAATTCTTCTTTTGCTAATAAATTATATTTACCGTTTTTTATTTCAAAGGCTTTAGTATATGAATAATCTTTTTTAGCCTTCATCATAACTAAGTATTTCCCGTCTTCTTTAAAGTAACCACTAGTTAATAAATCTAAGCTACTAAACACAAATAAGTCTTTTTCTAATGTCCAGGCAAAAGTTTTAGCGACAGTTAAACTCACTCTTAAACCAGTATACATTCCAGGCCCAAAACCTGAAATTATTCTATCAAAGTCTTTTACTTCTAATGATAATTCATTTAAACCTTCTTTAATTATTTTTAGTAAATTATCTGAATGATTGTTCTTACCCTCAGTAATACTTTCAAACTTTATTTCTCCATCAATACGAAATGCAATGTATAAATATGATGAAGATGTATCTAAAATCATTTCTTTCATTTTCTTTTGCCTCTTATTATAATTTATTTATTAAATCAATATATTCTTTTGAATCACTTTCTAATATTAGTGTTCTTTTGTTATCACCTAAGTCTTTAATAAATATATTTAATCTATCTTTAGGAAGTAGATCACTAATTTGATCGGCCCATTCAATAACACATACTCCATCCATTTCAAAATATTCTTCTAATTCAAAGTCATCGTTTTGATTAGTTATACGATATACATCTAAATGGTATAAAGTATATCTACCTTCATATATCTTCATAATTGTGAAAGTTGGTGAATTAACAATTTTTTTAATATCTAGTCCTAAAGCAATACCTTTAGTCATAGTTGTTTTACCAGCGCCTAAATCACCATTCATTGTTATTAACATATTAGGCCAAGCATTTAAACCTATCTTTTGTCCTAATTCAATTATTTCGTCGCGATTATTAATCAATATTTCTTTTTTCATCTTTATCATCTTCTTCTATTTTTTATTAGGGCGCACTTCCCTTTTTACTTTAATTCATATTATACCACACTTTATTTCATTTGTTAAGCAAAAGAAATAGTAAAAAAATTTTGTGTTTTTAGCTTTATATCATTTTATAAAAAAAGAATCAGATTACTTTTCTGATTCTTCATTCATAATATCATTTTGATCTTTAATAAATTGAGGTAAATGGTCTCTCAAACTTTTAAAACCAACTGTGAACTTAGGAATTTCTCCTTTTACACCTCTAATTTTATTTAGTGCTTTATAACTTAGTTTTAATCTTTTTTTATCTTCTTCAACTTCTAATACTTTAAGTTTAATTTTTTCCCCTATATCTATATAATTTGCAATATTCTTTACATAATTATCAGAAAATTCAGAGATATGTATCAAACCAGTATAAGAATCGTCTACAGTTACAAATGCACCATATCCTAAAATATTAGTGACAACTCCGTAAACTATATCTCCCTCTTTATACATGTTAATCTAAGCCTTCCTCATTTTTAACTTCAACACCAATTACTCCAGGAACTTCCTCTAATAATAAAGTTTCAATTCCATCTTTAATTGTTTGATCAATATCAGTGCAACCCACACATGCACCTAACATCTTTAAATAAACGATTCCTTCTTTATATTCTAAAAATTCAGCGTCTCCACCATCTCTTTGTAAGTATGGTCTAATCTTTTCCATTATTGTTTTTACGCGAAATATAATTTCTTCATCTGTTAATTTAACCATTTTTATTTACCAGTCCTATTAATTTATGATTGTATTATACACTAATTTTTCTTTTATATCAATAAATTATATTTAAAATAAAAAGTCGCCACTTTTTTAAATAATATTATAAGTAAATATTAAATATAACAAAATTGTTCATTATTTTAAAAGTATACCTAAAGTAGGTAAGACTAAGTTATCATGTATTATAAGTAAAGAAGTCGCATCAAACCTCAACATATTTTATTACATACTGCATATATCTTTCAAATTGATGGCACATCTTACATAACAAAAGATATTTTATAAAAACATAAGACTTTGATGAGTTTTGATACTCTTCAAAGTCTTAACTTTAAATTACCATTTTTATTAAATATTTTAGTGACATTATTATATAGAGAAACTTTTATATACTCTAACCAAAAAGGAAAAATTTACATTCTTGCTTTTTAAATCTAAATTAAAATTATCATGAGTAGTGTAATAATATGGAGTCATCTTAAATAAATCATTCATATTTTCTACGTATTTAAAATAATCAATAGATATTTCATCTATTAATTCAAACCCCTCAATTATTGAATCAGGAACATCATTCAGATATACAGTTTCATAAAGCTCTTCTTTTAATTCTAGTAAGTGCTTTTTATTAGGAATCACTTTTATAAAGTACTTATTAGTAACTCTTTTAACTTCGCTCTCATTTATTGGTGAAAATATAGACATTGATAAATCAAAACTATTATCACTAAAAGGTAAGTTAAATGAACTAGCTACTACATAATTTAAATTATCACATCTTAATTTACTAGCTTTTAAAATGGCATCTTTGGATATATCAATTCCTGTTAGATTTATATCTAAAGACGATATACATCTGTCATAATAGCCTTCACCGCAACCTATATCAAGAACAGTATTAACATTTAAGTCTTTAATTATTTCTTTTAATTTAAGAGCAAGAGTTAAATAATAATCTAACTTCAAAAAATTATATCTGCTCTCTACCATTTCTTTATTATCGCCATTATTAGTTTTATTAACTAATAGATTAACATATGCGTATTTGCTTTTATCAAAGCAGTGATTGTTTTTGCAATAGTAAGTTTTATCATTTTTTAGTTCTAATTTTTCTTTACAAATAGGGCAAATTAGCATATTATCTCCATTTTAATTAAAAGAATATTTCCTATGCACTAATTATTTTGTGCAATATTTTTAACGTTCAATCCCCACTCTTTACATACTTTAATAAGTTTATTTATATTAGCTGATGATAATTCAGATGGTTTGTGTGCATCACAACCAATAACTATTTCAATGCTTGGATATTCCTTTACGATTTTCCAAAACTCACTTCTTGGATATGCAAATTCTTTTGATCCATCAGCTAAAACATTAAATCCTTTACCAACTCCACCTACATTTAATTCCATCAAAACATTGTTTCTAGCACAAGCTTCAATAATCATTCTAGATGCTTTTCTTGCAGCTTCATCATAAATTCTAAACTCACCTTTATCGTTAATATACCTATACATAAACAAATCTGGATGAGCCATTACCCTAAATAAACCAGTATCTAAACCAGCCACTGCTTCTTTAGCGTAATCTATTACATTTGTGGAATTAACGTTATAATATGTGTTTAATTCTTTGCCATTAACATATGAGAAATGTTGACCTAAAAGTAAATAATCTAAATCTTTAAGTAACATTTTATAATAATCATCATGTCCACTAATATATTCAATTTCTACGCTTTTTAATACATCCATTTGATCTTTATATTTTTTTATAGCTTCATCAATATCTTTAATGTACTTTTTCTTAAATGTATTATAATCCATATGGCTCTTAAAATATACACCATATTCTTTTTCATCAAGGCCTAAAAAAGCATATTTCATTGGTCCATGATCACTCATACCAATCATCTTATACCCACATTTAAATGCTTCATCGATGTAATCAGCTACTTTACCACTTGCATGATCGCAATAATCACAATGAGTATGTAAGTTACAAGATAGTTTATCTTTTTTTTTATTTTCTTTTCTTACATAATTAAATTCGTAACTAAATTTAGCATTCTTTTTATCTAAATAATTGTTATTAGGATAAGCTTCAGTTATCTCGCAATTATATTCAAACTCATTATCTAAACCTTCAAGATATTCAAATACATGTTTATCTTTCATTTCGTTTAATGTTTTTTCTTTACCATTATAAGTACTTATTTGAAAAGCATCTAACATAGATAAATAATTAATATAAGGTTTCTTACTTACTACCTCATTTATAGGTGTTAAATAATTGATCTTTAATTTTCTACCATCTAAATATCCGTATTCTTCACCTGGGGTAAATTTAAAGTTTGATACTAACTTATTATCCCAATATGTATCAAGATATAGCTTTAATAACTTTTCTTGCACATCAGTAATTGATGAAGGCATATATTTAAATCCACCACCATTAGTAACAAAAACAAAACCTAATTTTTGATGAGGGTTAAAGAATAAGAAACTTCTTACACCATATGCTCCACCAAAATGTCCATATAGACGACGATTATCAAAATAATCTAATATTTGGAATTGTAAACCCTTAGCTGTATAATCACCACATCTATCTCCAAACCAATTCATTTGAAGCATCATATCCATTGTGTCTTTATTTAAAACTTTTCCACCATCATTCATATATTGCATCATTATTTCAGCTAAGCCTTTAATTGACACAAATAATCCACCAGCAGGACCTACAAAATTATGACCTAAAGCATGTTTATAAATACTCTTACTTACAAACTTTTCTTTGTCTCTGCATAACGAACCATCTTGATAATATGTTGATGCAATTGGATATTCCTTCATATCACTAGCCATGAAGCTTGCATTGACACCAATCTTTTTAAAGAAATTTTCTTTTACAAAATCAAAGAAATAAACACCTGTTACTCTTTCGATGATGCAAGCCATAATTCCACAACCGAAATTAGAATATTCAAACTTTGTACCAGGAATGGAATCATTAAAACATTCATCCACAAAATATTTACCATTTGGAAGTAATACTTCTTCCAAAGGTACCTCTTCGTCTAAACCAATAACTAAAATATAACCACTATCTATCGGGTCACCCTCATCTATTTCATAACCATCTTTTATACTTGATGTTTGTGTTAAAACCATTCTCAAAGTGATTTTATTATCAGGATATCTTGGGTTTCTTACCTTAATATGTAAATATGTTGATATATCTTCATCTAAATCTAATTTGCCTTCACTAACAAGCATCATAATGCATGAAGCTACCTCAAGCTTAGATACACTTGCTATACGATAAACAGTGTCTAAAGTAGTTTTTAAATTCTTTTCTTTACTTTCATATCCATATGTGAAAGCATTAACTATTTTACCATCTTTAACAATTATACTACTTGCACCTACTAAATTTGATTCAGCACAAATTTTATTAAATTCTTTCTCTAAAAAAACTTGTTTATCGTTCATTTTATTTCTTCTTTCTTATATTATTAATTTTCTTTATTAAAAATACTTCTAGCTATTTTAACTCCGTTAGCACCTGCTTGAGCAAGTCCTCTTGTAATACCTGCTCCATCTCCACCAACGAATAGATTCTTAACTGAAGTTTCAAAGTTGTTATCAGTTTCAGCTCTATCTGAATAGAACTTAGCTTCAACACCATAGAATAATGTGTGGTCATTAGCTATACCAGGTGTTACTGTATCTAAAGCATAAACCATTTCAATAAGTGACTTCATTGTATTATAAGGTAATATTAAACCTAAATCTCCAGGAACAGCTTCCTTTAATGTTGGAGTTACGAAACCTTCCTCAATACGTTTTTCAGTACTTCTTCTACCTTTAATAATATCACCAAACTTTTGAACTATAACTCCGCCACCACTTAATTTATTAGCTAAGTGTGCAATTTGTCTTGCATATTCATTAGCATCTTTAAATGGTTCTTTGAATTCATGTGATACTAATAATGCAAAGTTTGTATTGTTACTACCTAATTTTTCATCATGATATGCATGTCCATTACATAGCATTAATCCATTCCAGTTTTCAATAACAACATGTCCACTTGGATTTGAGCAGAATGTTCTTACTTGAGTACCTACACTAGTATTATATATAAACTTGCCTTCATATAAATACTTATTAATATCACTCATAATAATGTCATTTGTTTCTACTCTTACACCAATATCAACACGGTTATTATGGAATTTAACACCATATTTTTGAAGTGTTGAACTTTGCCAATCTGATCCACCTCTACCTACGCCTAAACATACGTATTTAGAATAGAATTCTTTACCACCTTTAACAACAACACCATTTACTACATTATCTTTAACTATTAAATCAACTACTTCAGTTTTAAATAAATAGTCAACGTGATTCTTCATTTCTTCATATATACTAGCAAGTAATTTTAAATTAATTTCTGTTCCTAAATGTCTTACTTTACTTCTAAGTAATTTAAGTCCAACAGCGATTCCTTTTCTTTCAATTTCATATACTTCCTTAGTATTTGGATTAGTTATTTCTGTAGGTGCACCATGCTTTAAATTAATATCGTCTACATAATTAATAAGATCTAATACTTCTTCACTGTCGATGTATTTATCCATCCATCCTCCAAATTCATTAGTAATATTAAACTTACCATCTGAATATGCACCTGCACCACCAAATCCACAAGTTACTGAACAGCAAGGTTTACATCCACTTTTACCGTACATATCTTTAGGACATTGTGTGATTTTTTTATTTAAGATTGGGCATTTTCGATTATAAATATCGTAACCCTTATCGATTAATAATACACTTAAATTTGGACATTTTTGCATTAATTCATAGCATGCATAAATACCCATTGGTCCAGCACCAACAACAATTACATCATATTTTTCTTTATATTCAACTGACATAGTAATACTCCTATTATTATTTATATTTTTAAAAATTAAAAAAAGGACCTATATGTCCTTTTTCTGTTAATTAGTCATCAAATTCGATATTATTGTAAATATCTTGAACATCATCACATTCATCTAACATAGCTTGTAAACGATCATATTTATTCTTATCGTGTTCTTCTGTTAGTTTAACATATGTTGATGGAACCCATGTAACGTGATCTTCTAAGAAATTGATTTCTGGATTGTTAGAAACAAGAACTTCTCTTACATGTTCATATTCTCCCTTAGGAGCGAATACTGTAACAACGCCTTCTTCAGCTTGTACATCTTCGATATCACAATCATTTTCTAATAATAATTCCATAATACTATCAGCATCGTCACCATCAAATGCTAATACAGCTTTATTAGAGAAATTATATAAAACAGATGTTAATGATCCGCCTACTTTTTGGAATGCTGTTCTCATAGCTGTTAATGTACGATTATGATTGTCAGTTAAACAATCAACAATCCACCATGAATTAGCAGGTCCCATACCTTCATATCTTTCAAAAGTATAGCTTTCACCAGTGCCACCTTTTGCTTTTTCGATAGCTCTTTTAATAACATCAGCTGTACATTGTTCTCTCTTAGCTTGTTCAATAGTCTTTTTTAGAGTTTGATTCATTTCTGGATTAGGGTCACCACTCTTAGCTGCAACGTAAATTGCACGACCCCATTTTGCATTTAGTTTACTCTTTGCTGCAGCTGTTTTAGCCATAGATGCAGCACGTACTTCATGTGCTCTTCCCATAATTTATTCCTTCCTTTTTTAAACATTCTATTCATATTATAACACATAATGGCTCGTTTGTAAATATATTTATTATTAAGCAAATTAAAAAAGAACTAGGTTTATTTACCTAATTCTTTTGAAATTATTATTTATCAATTTCTTTTACAGCAGTAACTAAACCACTTAAATTTTGAATTTCTGATGGAACAATAATCTTTGTAGATTGACCATTTGCAACTTCCTTCAAAGCTTCTAATGATTTAATTGTTAACACTGCATTATCAGGTTGTGCTTCTTTGATTAATCTAATAGATTCTGCTTCAGCTTCTTTAACTAATTTAATAGCTTGAGCTTCAGCTTCAGCTCTTTTAATCTTAGCAGCAGCTTCACCTTCAGCTTCTCTAATCATCTTTTCTTTTTCAGCATCAGCTTTTAAGATTGCTGATTCTTTTTCACCTTCAGCCTTTAAGATAGCACTCTTCTTTTCACCTTCAGCTAAAAGAATAGTCTCTCTTCTTTCACGTTCTGCTCTCATTTGTCTTTCCATTGATTCTCTAATATCTTTTGGAGGAAGAATGTTCTTAACTTCTACACGTGTAACTTTAATTCCCCATGCATCTGTAGCTTCATCTAGAATAGCTCTCATTTTTGAGTTAATAATGTCACGGCTAGTTAAAGTTTCATCTAGGTCTAATTCACCAATGATATTTCTTAAAGTTGTACTTGACAAATTTTCAATAGCATTGATTGGATTTTCAACTCCATAAGTATAAAGTTTAGGATCTGTTACTTGATAAAATACAACTGTATCTATTTGCATAGTAACATTATCTTTTGTAATAACAGGTTGAGGAGGGAAATCTCTAATTTGTTCTTTCATTGAAACTGTATTAGCAATTCTATCAATGAAAGGAGCCTTAAGATGAATACCTGTATTCCATACTGTATGGAACTTACCTAATCTTTCAATAACAACAACAGTAGTTTGTCTTACTTGTTTGATACAACAAACAACTAAAACTAAAACTAAAATTACTACAACAACAATAGCAACAATAACACCAGGATTAACTGATAATAACATTGATTTCATTTATTTTCTCCTTTTCTTTTATTTATCATTTTCAATTTCTTTTACTAATAATTTGACACCATCAACGCCTAATACTTCTATATAACTATTTTTTTCAATCTTGCAATCAGAAATAGCACTCCAAAGCTTACCTTCAACTTTTACTTCGCCAATTTCGTGAGGTAAAATTTCAATAGTTACTTTTCCCTCTTTTCCAATTAAGCCATCTACATTTGTTTTTACATCAGGAGTATCTTGTAATTTTTTTGCCAACTTTCTAGTGCATAACAATAAGCTTCCTGAAACAACAAAGAAACAAACAACTTGTAACCAAATTAAATTTGGGAATATAATTGAGATTACTAAAGCTACTAATGCACCAATAGCAAACCAAATAGACACTAGATTTGATGGAGTTGCAGCTTCAAATACAATAGCTACAATCATTATACCTAACCAAACCCATAACATAGTTTGTGAAAATATACTAAGAATTACGCTTACAATCATAATTAATTCACACTTCCTTTCAAATTAATAACTAACGCTTCAACACTATCGTCCCATAATGTTTCTAACTTTAAAGGATTAGTTAAATTATTATCCAAAATTCTCATAATAACCTTCATAAAATCTTTATTAGTGACTCTTCCATAAGATGCAGCCATACTAATTTTACAGCTGTCATCAGTTCCTTCTTTGCAAGGTTTAATAACAACTTGTTTAGTTGAAAAATCAATACCAAGTAAAACTGAATTATAACCTTCAAAGTTCTTAATTGCAACTTTATTTAAAGTAATATTACTACTATATAAAGTTGCTTGTCCAGGTTTAGACGCTTCTTTAAACCATGTAATATTCATTTTTTTGCTCCTTATCTTTAACTTACACATATATTATATATTAATAATTATTATTTGTCAATAACAAATTATAAAAAATTATAAAAAATTATAATAATAATTATAAAAGAATACATAAAATTATTTTTTATGCATTCTTTGATTAGTTCATAAAGTCATAAGGATCGCACTCTTTAAAAGTATATGGAGTTTCACTACTTGCAAATTCTTTTTCTAATTCTTTGCTTTTATTTATAAAGTCTTCACTCACTTCGTCTAAGTCACCAATAAGCTCTTCTTTTGCCTTTTCTTCTAAAACTTCCTTATATATTGTTTCTTCTTTAAATTCAATTATAGGATTGCCAATTAAGGCCTTTAATTTCTCCTGTAATTTAGTTTTACGCTTTTCTTCTATAGTTATAATACCTTTTCTTAAGGCCTCAAAATTGCCTATCATAATCAAGAAGTTCTTAGCCCTAGTCACAGCTGTGTATATAAGTTTCTTCTTTAGCATTATATAATATTTAAAACTAAATGGTACTATAACTGTTCTAAATTCACTACCTTGCGCTTTGTGAATTGAAATAGCATAAGCTAAAGATATTTCTTCTAATTCATCAATTTCATAAAATACTTCATTAGATAAATATTGAACATATAAACCTTCGTAATTATTATCTTCACCTAATATTTTACTAACATAGCCTATATCGCCATTCATGATGTCTTTATCAGGTCTATTGACTAATTGAATTACTTTATCATATAATCTAAATCTTTTTGTACCAAAACTAATTTGTTTATAATAATCTACAGTTAAAGGATTAAATATTTCTTGCATCTTGTAGTTGAAAGCATCAATTCCTACACTACCTCTGTACATTGGCACTAACACCTGTACATCATTAACTAACATATCTACTTTTTCTGGAAGATTATTATATAATTGGTGGAAAGTATTTAGTTTTACTGCACTTTCTTCTTTAATCTTTCTTTGCTTTTCTAAATATAATTCCACAGTTTTAATAGTTAAAGGAATTATATTCTCATCATTACACTTAATTAATTTTCTATCATGTTGCATGATATCAAGGTCATATGGAAGAGCTCCTTCATTAATTGAATGTGCCAATTCAATTATTGTGCTCTCTTCGCTTTGTCTATGAATCTTAGTTAATTTAGTACAAGTGATTTCTTTACTTATAATTAAATCATTCAATATATCTCCAGCGCCTACTGCAGGTAATTGATCAGCATCTCCCACAATTATTACTTTAGTTTCTGGTTTAATAGCTTTAAATAAATGATAAGCTAAATTAATATCTACCATACTAAATTCATCTATTATAATTAAATCATAATCTAATAATTCAACTTCAAAGCGTGTTCCTTGATAGCCTAAAGCCTTATGAATAGTAGATGCACTATGAAAGCTTAGCTCTCTTAATCTTTTGGCTGCTCTACCAGTTGGAGCTAATAATAGCATTCTTTCTTTAATAAAATCTTGCTTTTCAGTTGGAAACATTCTAACATAAGTCTCAATGATGCCTCTTATTATAGTAGATTTACCAGTACCAGGTCCACCAGTCACAATTGTAATAGGTTCCATTAAGGCATTACAAATTGCTTCTCTTTGTTTATCATTATAACTTATATTTAAACTATTTTCTGTATCACTAATTGCAGTATCAACTTTTGCGCGTGTGTAATTTGTGTAATTACTAGAATTTAATATATCAAATATATATCTTGCTACTTCACTTTCGTAAAAAGATAGTCTAAGATCAAAGACATTATTATCTTCATCTATTATTACTTTCTTTTCTTCCTTTAATTCATTAAGATAAGTTTCATAATTATCTTTATTTAATATGTTTTCGCCTTCATTTGCTATTTTCTCACACTCTAAATAAAGATCATTACTATGCAAATAAGTATCCCCTCTATTATAAGTTACTTCGTTAAGCACATACATTATTAGTGCTTTAATTCTATATGGACTATCTTTTTTAATTCCTACGTTTAAAGCTATAGCATCTGCTCTTAAAAAACCGATGCCTTCTACTTTTTCAATTAACAGATAAGGATTTTCTTTTACTGTTCTTAAGGCTTTCTTTTTTAAACTCTTAATTATTCTTGTAGCCATCTTTAAAGATAGTCCTAAAGATAACATTTCTACTAAATCCTCTTCAGCACGATAGCTGCTTACTAAAGTTGAATATATTTCTTCAATCTTATCTTTTTTTATCCCTAGTCCTTTTAAATTATCCTTATCTTCAATAATTAGTTTTAATGCATTTTCACCTAATTTATCAAATATTTTTTTTGCAGTTTTTTTACCAATGCCCTTAAACATTGAACTTGATAAATATGAGATAATGCCTTCCTCATTTTGTTTTAATGATTTTACTGTTTTATTACTTCTAAATTGAATTCCATATTTACTCTCTTCAAAGTCACCTGTAAAATCATATGTTTCGTCAATAAAAGGAAGTGTTGTAAACATTGAAACTACAGTAATATAATTTGAATAAAGTTCTTCTAGACCAGTCTCCTCAATGATTCTGTCCATTTCTTTATTCGTAACTTCTATACGAATAACCGTATATCCATTACTTTGATTATAATATGTAATTTTCCTAACACTTCCACTTATATTCATATTATTTATTCTTTCTTATTATTAATCTTTAATATCTACGTTTTTCATCATCCATAAATACTTGGTCAATTGTACCTCCACCTACAACGATCTTTCCGTTATATAAAGCACATTCTTGGCCTGGAGTTACAGCTTTTGCTTTTCCCGGATATAAAACTTCTAGATATTCATCGTCATATTTCCTAACTATTACATCATTATCTGCTTGACGATATCTAAATTTTGCTTGTAATTTTACACTTTCATTATTTTCTAGTTTTGCTTTTATATCTTTTTCTAAGATATTAATTCTATTGATTAAGCAACGATTAGAAAACAAATATTCTTGTTCGTCACCTTGTCCTACTAATAATACATTACGTTTAGCATCTTTACCTATTACAAACCAAGCATCTCCAGGTCCACCGATTCCTAAGCCATGACGTTGACCAATTGTATAATACATTATACCATCATGTCGTCCTACAACCTCACCACTTAATGTCTCCATATTTCCTGGATTAGCTAAAATATAATTTTGTAAGAAAGGTTTAAAATTTCTTTCACCAATAAAGCAAACACCAGTTGAATCTTTTTTCTTTGCAACATTCAAATTATAATCTAAAGCTATTTGTCTTACTTCAGGTTTTGTAATATCACCTACTGGAAACAAAGCTTTACTAATCTGTTCTTCACTTAATTGACAAAGAAAATAACTTTGGTCTTTGTTATCATCTTTTCCTCTTAATAAATGATGATTATTACCATCATGAATTACTCTTGCGTAATGACCCATTGCAATATAATCACAACCCAATTCATTAGCTTTTTCTAGGAAACATTTAAACTTAATTTCTTTATTGCATAAAATATCTGGATTAGGTGTTCTATTATTTTTATATTCGGAAAGAAAATAAGAAAATACATTATTCCAATATTCATTTACAAAATCAACTCTATGTAATTTTATTCCTAGATTATTAGCACACTCTAAAGCATCCATATAGTCTTTTTCTTGTGGACATACATCATTAAAATCATTAGGGTTACCTAATACATCATTATTCATAAAAGAGTCCCAATTACGCATAAACATTGCTTCTACTTCATAGCCCTCTTTTAATAATAATACAGCTGATACGGCTGAATCAACTCCACCAGATAAACCTAATATTACTTTCTTCTTTCTTTCTTCCATTTTATTCACCTATGCTTTTAATTCGTAAATTAAATTCCTTAAAGACATTGCTTCTTCAAAGTTAAGTTCTTTAGCACATTTATACATTTCTTTTTCTAATTTTTCTATTAACTTCTTCTTTTCTAATTTATTCATTTCTTTTACTTTTGTGAAGTCAATAGTTACTGCATCTTCTTTAGCATCCATACTAGGAATAACAATTCCTTCGCTAATATCCTTTTGAACAGTCTTTGGTATAATGTTATGCTCAGAATTATATTTTTCTTGAATCAAACGTCTTCTGTATGTTTCGTCATACGCTCTTTCCATTGATTCAGTAATCTCATCAGCATACATTATTACTTTACCATTTACATTTCTTGCTGCTCTACCAATAATTTGAATTAAAGATGTTTCACTTCTTAAAAAGCCTTCCTTATCCGCATCTAAAATAGCTATTAAACTTACCTCCGGAATATCTAGTCCTTCTCTAAGTAAGTTTATACCTACTAATACATCATATTTACCTCTTCTTAAATCTCTAATGATTTCCATTCTTTCGATTGGTTTTACCTCATTATGTAAATATGCTACCTTAATATCTAAATCATGCAAGTATTTAGTTAACTCTTCACTCATTTTGATAGTTAGAGCCATAACTAATACTCTTTCATTTTTCTTTATCCTTGCGTAGATTTCTTTAATCAAATCATCAATTTGACCCATACTCTTTCTAACTTCTACAGTAGGGTCTAATAAACCTGTTGGCCTAATAATTTGCTCAACAATTTTTTCACTATGTTCTTTTTCGTAATCTGATGGGGTTGCACTCATAAAGATTACTCTATCAAAATGATTTTCAAACTCGTCAAATTTTAAAGGTCTATTATCTAAAGCCGATGGCAATCTAAAGCCAAAATCAACTAAGTTCATCTTTCTGCTTCTATCACCATTATACATTCCTCTAACTTGAGGCAAAGTCACATGACTCTCATCAACAATTAAAAGAAAATTATTTTTAAAGAAATCAATTAAAGTAAAAGGAGTCTCTCCTTCACCTCTTAAGCTTAAATGCCTAGAATAATTTTCTACACCTTGACATGTACCAATTTCTGCAAGCATTTCTAAATCATATTTAGTCCGTTGTTCAATCCTTTCAGCTTCAAGAGGTTTATTATTATCTTTAAAATATTTAATTCTTTCTTCTAATTCTTCTCTAATTCTTTTTAAAGCTTCGTCTTTTTTCTCTTTACTTACATTAAATAATGTGGCTGGAAAAATAAAAACTTGATCTACTAATTTTTTAATCTTTCCTGTTAATGTATCACAAATTTTAATCTTTTCTAATTCATCGTCAAAAAATTCTAGCTTTATAGATTCATCTTTTTCTGTAGGTAGGCATACCTCGATAGTTTCACCTTTAACTCTAAATACACCTCTTTTGAGTTCGTATTGATTTCTTTCATATTGCATAGTTACTAACTTTTCTAATAAAGAAGATCTATCGTAAGTATTTCCAACACGTAATGGTAACATATTGTGTAAATATTCATCGGGATCACCAATACCATAAATACAACTAACACTACTTACTACTATTACATCTTTTTCGGTTAATAAACTAGCTACAGCACTATTCCTTAATTGATCCAAGTCATCATTAATACTTGCATCTTTCTCTATATATAAGTCTTTACTAGCTACATATGCTTCCGGTTGATAATAGTCATAATAACTTACAAAATATTCTACTCGATTATTTGGAAAAAATGCTTTTAATTCACTGTATAATTGAGCAGCTAATGTTTTATTATGTGATAAAACTAATACATTTTTACCATAATTTTTTATAACATTAGCGATTGTGAAAGTTTTACCTGTACCAGTAGCTCCTAATAGGGTTTGAACCTTGACACCATTTATTAAATTGTTTGAAAGTTTTTGAATAGCCTCTGGTTGATCACCAGTTGGACTAAACTTTGTGACTAAATCAAACATAATCTTCACCTTTTATTTATGATATGTTTTATTGTTTATAATAGTAAATGAACGGTAAATTTGTTCTAAAAGAATTACTCTCATTAGTTGATGAGGATAAGTGAATTTTGAAAATGACAAGTGCATATTACTTTTATTTATAACTTCATCACTTAAGCCATTACTTCCACCAATTACAAAAGATAATATTCTATTATCATAAGTGTAATGATTACTAATAAAAGAAGCTAATTCTTCACTGCTTAATTCTTTACCCTTAATTTCTAAAGTAATTAAAAAGTCATCTTTTTTTACTTGTTCTAATATATTTTTACCTTCTTCATAAATATTTTTTGTAATATCATTAGTATTTACTTCTTTTACTTCGACTATTTCTATTTCTGAAAAGGCACTAATTCTTTTCTTATATTCTTTAATGGCATCATTGAAAAAATCCTCTTTAATTTTGCCAACACATATTATCTTTATTTTCATTATTTTACTTCCATCAAACTAATTGCTTCTTTTTGCTTAGCAACAAATATACTTGGTATATAGTCGCCTTCAATCATTGATAGTACAGTATCTATAGCTAGCTTTTCTTCATTACATTCTTCTGATAGGTGAGCTAAAACCAATTTCTTACATTTTTTACTTTCCAAAATTCTATTGATTATTTCTCCACAAGTTATATTTGATAAATGCCCCTTGAATGATAATATTCTGTTTTTTAATTGTCTTGGTCTATTACTTTCATTTAGCATTTGTATGTCATGATTTGCTTCCATAATTATTGAATCGCATTTCATTAATACATCAATGTAAAGCACTGGTACTAATCCTGTGTCAGTAACGTATGCTAATGCTTCTTTTTCTTTCCCTTGATTTACAAAAACAAAGCCATTACAATTATCACAGTCATGACTTAGTTGCATTACAAATACACCGATATCTGAAATCAAATAATTTTTATTGTTTTCTAAATATTGAATCTTTACTCCAGTAAAATCGTATTTCCATTTTCTTATTATTTCCGCTAATGCATCTTTATTAATATATAAAATTGCATTAGTTTTCTTTAAGAATTGCATTAAGTATTTAACATGGTCAATATGAGCATGAGTTATTAATATAGCATTTATATTAGATAATTCATCACTACATCTTGCACAAAAATCTTTTACACTTATACCGCAATCTAAAATGATTTTTGTCTTTTCAGTTTCAATATAGGTCATATTGCCTTTTGAACCACTTGATAGTACTTGAAATTTCATTTTCTTTCAGTCGAGTAGACAACTTATCGTCTACGCTCCTCCCTTCATTTTATATTGTTTTAAAATATCATAATGTGAGTAAGCGTCTACTGTTGCCCCTCACAGAACCGTACGTGCCCTATTAAGGCATACGGCTCTTCATAGCAT
>JAZLLM010000089.1:0-26058 GCA_045598145.1 Bacilli bacterium
TGAAATATTAAATAATGGCGTTAATGTAAATAAGAACTATATTGTTGATTATGTAGATGGTACATTAACAATTAATCGAAGAGAAATTAGTTTATATACAGAATCATTAACTAAACAATATGATGGTAGTCCATTAACTAACTATGTATATTTAGTTGATGTTACAAATGATAAATTAGATAAAGTAAATAAACATATTATTACTAACATTAATAATACAAATTCTATTACTAATGTATTATTAGATAATGAAGGCAAAGTTAATCATATCAATAATGATTTAAATATTGCTGATTTTAGAATTAGTGATGAAAATGACAATGATGTAACTACTAACTACAATATTATTTCTTATGCAGCTGGCACATTAGAAGTAACTAAGAGACCTATCGTTATTTACACAGCTAGTGATGATAAGATTTATGATGGCACAGCTTTAACTAAACATGATGATTATTTAGTATATTATCGTGGTGAAGATGGATTAAAAGTAGAAGATGAAGTAGCTATCATTATAGGTGAAACACTTGAATTAGAATTTAGCGGTGAAATTACTAATGTAGGTACAACTAAGAATACAGTAAGTAACTACATCGTTACTAAAGAAGACTTAAGTGATTCAACAGATAATTATGATGTAACTTATATTGAAGGTGACTTAGAAGTAAGACCTAGAAAAATCAGAGTAACATCTGCTACAGCATCTAAGCCTTATGATGGAACACCAATACATGATGATACTTATACTGTAGTATATTTGAATGATAATTATGAAGAAGATACATCATTTGATGCTATCGTTACAGGTGAGGTATTAACATTAACATTAGCTAAGAAGCTAACAGATGTTAAATATAATAGTAAGACTGGCAAAATTAGTGGTGAAGATAATACTATTACTGATTTAGTAATTACTAAAGCAGATGGTACAGATTCAACTTCTAACTACGAAATTGAAGAAGTTTATGGAACTCTTACAATTACACCAAGAAAGGTATTAATTGTTAGTGGTTCTAATGAAAAGATTTATGATGGAACTGAGTTAATTGAATATTCATATGATTCATATTATCTAGATGATAATGGTGTAGTAGTTCCTGATTTAGATGGTATTATTTCTACTGAAAAAGCATCTGTTACATATTATTCTAGCATTATTGATGTTAATATGGTAAACGGTGATGTATTACCAATTGATAATGTAGTTAGTGTAGATGGAATTACAAAAGCAGATGGTGCTGATTCAACTAGAAATTATGAAATTACATATTCTTATGGCACTTTAAATATCTTACCAAGACCAATTAAGATTATATCTAAATCTCAAACAAAGATTTATGATGGAGAAGAATTAAGTCTTGATGAATATGATGTATATTATTTAGACGAAAATGGTATTAATCCAAGTATTGATGCTATTGTTAGTGGAGAAGAATTAACAGTAAGTATTAGCGGTGCTATTACTAATGTTAATAGAGATGCAGATGGTAATGTAATTGGTATTAATAATCATATTACTGACTATATAATAAGAAAAGCAAACAATGATGATTCAACATCTAACTATGATGTTATTACAGAAGATGGTGAGTTAATTATTTTACCAAGACCAATTTACATTTATACTTTAGACGAAGAAAAAGAATATGATGGCACTCCATTAATTAACGAAAATTATTTAGTTGATGATAGTGATGATAAATATGGATTAGTTAAAGATCATGTTGTTATTTCTGTTAATAACACAAGTTCAATAACTAATGTATATAGAAATGATGGCGTAATTAGTGGCATATTAAATACTTGTGAAATTACAGACTTTAGAATTATGAGTGGTGATACTGATGTTAGTGGTAACTATGAAGTAATAGATTACACTCCAGGTTACTTAACAATCACTCCAAGAAATATTAAAGTCGTTACAAGTAATGCAACTAAGATGTATGATGGTACATATTTAGAAGACAATAATTATGAAATTAGTTATGTTGATAAAGATGGCAAAGTAATTAGTGGTGTTGCTATTGTGGAAGGTGAAACTGCTACTGTTACATTCCCTAATGCATTTGCACTTAATGTAGGTATTTATGATAATGAATATTCTAGTATTGTAATCGTAAAAGCTGATTTAAGTGATTCAACTTATAACTATAATATTACATATGAATATGGTACATTAGAAATTACAAAGAGACCTATTACAATAATAACAGAATCTGATTCTAAAGTTTATGATGATACTCCATTAGAAAATCATAATTATGTAATTACTTTAGATGATGGTGCTGGTGATGCTATTGTGGAAGGCGAAACAATAAGTCTAGATTTCATTGGTTCAATTACTAATGTAGGTACAGTTGATAATGAAGTTACTAATGTAGTTATCTTAAAAGCTGACTTAAGTGATTCAACTGATAACTATGAAATTAGTTATGATTTTGGTATTTTAGAAGTTACTAAACGTAGTGTAAAGATTTATACAGAAGATAAAGTATGGCGTTATGATGGATTAGAACATTATAATCATGAATACTTATATGCTGCTGACACTTTATATGAATTAGTAGATGGTCATGAATTTGTTATCGTTAATAATACTACTGTAAAAGAAGTAATGTTAGATGAAAATGATGAAATCACATATAAAGAAAATACAGTTGATTCTATTTCTGTATTTAAAGGCGATGTTGATGTAACAGAAAATTATGATGTTCAATATATTGCAGGTAAATTAACTGTTTTAGGTAGAGAAATTTACATTTATACTTTAGATGCTACATGGATGTATGATGGTGCTTCTTACTTTAATCATAATTATCTAGTAGATATTACTGATGGTAAACTTGATTTAATTGGTGAAGATTATCTTGATACAGAAATTGAGAATAATACAACAATTACAAACGTTATATTCGATGATGATGGTAATGTAACTTATATTCTAAATGATGTAGATTTAGATGCATTTAGAGTTTTAGATAAGAATGGAAATGATGTTACATACTTATATGAAATTAAAGGATATACTCCTGGTAAGTTGACTATAACTCAAAGACCTATTGTTTATACATCAGAAAGTGCTACTAAAGAATATGATGGTGCAGCATTACAAAATGCTAACTATACTTATTATTTAACTGATGAAAATGGTGCTTTAGTTGACGATATTAGTGGTGAAACTTATTCTGCAATTACTAATGGTAGCATTATTGATGTATTAATGAGTGGTAGTGATATTATTGGTACTGATAATACATTTGAATCATTTACAGTAACAAAAGAAGATGGCTCTGATTCAACTTCTAACTATAGTGTTACTTATGTATTTGGTACATTAACTGTCACTAAAAAATCATTAAGTATTGAATTTGGTAATCCAAGTTTTGTATATGATGGTATGAAACACACTGCAGATGCAACTAATGCAGTCGTAACTGGTTTAGTTGAATATGCTGATGGTGCAAAAGACGAAATAATTATTAATGCTAGTGGTAGTATTACTAATGTTGGTACTGTTAATACTTTACTAATTGATTGGGAAATTATTACCCCTAGAGGCGATGGTTTCAATAACTATAGTATTACAGGTTCAGATGTAAATGGTACAATTACTGTTACTCCAAGACCTATTGATATCTATAGTGAAGATAAATCATTTGTTTATGATGGACTTGCTCATAATAATTTAGAATTCTTAAGCAAGTATGATGAAAATGATTCAGATTATGGCCTTGTAAGTGAACAAACAATTGAAGCTAAAGACAATACTGAGACTAATATTATTTATGTAGGAACAGTTGATAATGATTTAGATATTGAAAACTTCATTATTAAAGATTCTAAAGGTAATGATGTAACTTCTAACTATCAAATCATGTCTTATGATGCTGGTAAATTAGAAGTAACTAAGAGACCTATTATTGTAAGAGCTTTTGATGACTCTAAAGTTTATGATGGAACTGCATTAGAAAATACTTTATATGAAGTAGCATATAATTCTTTAGAAGAAACTGATGCTTTAGCTTTAGGATTAAATGACATTATTAATGTTATAGTTACTGGTTCAATTATCAATGTATGCGAAAATGAAGAAGGTAATAATGTTGTTAGTAGTGTAGTTATTTTAGATAATAACGAAGTTGATAGAACTTCTAACTACGATATTACTATAGAAAATGGTACATTGACTATTACTCCAAGAAATATCTTAATTACATCAGAAAGTGATGAAAAGATTTATGATGGTACTCCATTAACAAATTCAAATTACACTGTTGTATTATTAGATGAAGATTTATCTGAAATTAGTGGTGATGCAATTGTAAGCGGTGATGATTTATTTATTAATGTTATCGGTTCAATTACTAATGTTTATATGGTAAATAATGAAGTATCAAGTCTTCCAAATGATATTAGTTATGATACTACTAATGAAAACTATAATGTTTTATTAGATCTAGGTAATCTTACTATTCAACCAAAAGAAGTATGGTTTGAAACTGAAAGTGAAACTTGGGTTTATGATGGCTTTGCTCACTCTAATAGAACAGTAGCTTTGAAAGATGGTTATAGTCTAGTTGGTACACAAGAATATGTAGTTGATAGCTTTACTAAGATTACAGACGCTGGTACTGTTAACAATAAGCTTATTGTAAAAGTGTTAGACGGAAATAATTCAAATAACTATGATATCCATTATGAATATGGAAAATTAACAGTTGAAAAGAGAACTATCAATATTTATACTGAAAATGTTACTAAAGAATATGATAGTACTGCTTTAGAAAATACTGATTGGTTATATTCAAATATAAATGAATATGAATTAGTTATTGGTCACGAATTAGAATTCGTTGGTAATACAGTTATTACTGATGTATATTATAAAGATGGTGTAGTAAGCGAAATTGCTAATAGTGTAAGCTCATTCAAAGTATTATTTAACGATGAAGATATTACAAAGAATTACAATATCGTCTACACACCTGGTACTTTAAGAATTGATCCTGTTGAATTAAGTATTTCTATAGGTGAAATCGTAGAAGTTTATGATGGTACTGAACATAAAGCAACTGAAGATAATGTTACTATTATTGGTTTAGTATCATTAGATAGCATTGAATTAGTTACTAGTGGAAGTATTAAGAATGTTGGTAAGGTTGATACAAGTATTACTAGCTACACAATTACTTCAGCTAGAGGAAATGCAAATAAGAACTATATTGTAACTATTAACAATGGTTCAATTGAAATTACTAAGAGACCACTTCGTATTGAATCTAACTCTGTTAATAAGCAATATGATGGAACTCCTGTTGCTAGTGAAGAAATTGAAAAATATTCACTAGATGCTAATTCTTTAAATGAGGGATTATGTGAATCAGCTAATGATGAATTAATAGTAGTATTTGATGGATGCAGCGAAACTAACGCTGGCTTCTATGAAAATACATTTACAGCTGTAGTTTTAAATGGAACTACTGATGTATCAAATAACTATGAATTTGATTTAAGCTATGGAATTATTAATATCTATAAACGTTCATTAAAGATTAATGTTTATGGAGAAACTAAAGAATATGATGGTACAAAACTTGAAGCATATTCAGAAGATTATTATGAACTTGCTCAAGGTGAAATTGTAACTGGACAAAAATTAATAGTTGATATTAACAATATACCTTCTATTATTGATGTAGGTACTATTAAGAATGACATTAAATTTAAAGTCGTAAGTCTAAATGGTACAGTTGATTATTCAAATAACTATAACATCACTGTTAATGCTAATAATTTAGAGATAACTCCTAAGACATTAGAAGCTAATATTGAAGATATGACTTCAGTATATAACGGTCATGAATTCACAGATTTCAAACAATTACAATTTGATTTACCTGATGGATTCACATTTGATGTTAGTTATGGCTCATATATTAATGCTGGCACATACCAAGTTGAACCTATAGTAACTATTTATAATAATTCTTTAGAAGATGTAACTAAGAATTATGTATTACATATAAATAGTGCTAAGCTAGTAATTGAAAAATTAGATGTTACTATCACAACATTTGGTGGTGAAAAAGTTTATGATGGTGCTCCTTTGATTGTATCTGATCCTTTAAGCACTGCATTAGCTGATACAGACAAGATTGTATTCTTATCTAATAGTAGTGCTGAATGTAGAGTTCATTATGACGAAAATGGATTAGTAACTTCATTTGACAATATTGCTACATACAATATTGTAAATAAAGAAACTAACCTTTCTGTAAGAGATAATTACAATATTATTAATAATGCTGGTAAGATTACAATTACACCAAGAAAGATTTCTATTTATACTTTAGATGTAGAAAAAGATTATGATGGTACTCCATTAAGTAATACTAACTTATTATTTAATGAAGGTGAAGGCTTCTATAATTTAGTAGACACAGATACTTATATTATTACTGATTATCCAACATTAACTAACGTTACATATGATGAAAATGATGTAATCGGTATAGATAATAATATTAATATTGAAGATATTCATTTCTTTGATTTTACTAATCGTGATGTTTCTGATTGTTATAGTATCATTTCATATACTCCTGGTAAAGTTCAAATCAATCCATTAGTTCTAGTAGTTAAGGCTAAAGATTATGAAATTACTTACGGAGAAAATGTTAAGGATAATATTACATTTGATGATGTTGTTATTAGTGGATTTATTGATGGTGAAGATGAGAATAATCTACTTGGCACTTTAGATTTAAGTTATGATTATGACTATAATGATGCTTCTAAACGTGGTGCAGGTACATATAAGATTATTCCTTGCGGTTTAATTAATTGTAACTATGTTTATAATTATCAATATTCTACATTAACTGTTAATAAGAAAAATATCCATGCAATGACTGGATCAAGAAGTGAATATTATACAGGTGTTAAGATTAATTGTGAAGATAACTTTGGTTATGATGATCAAGATCTAGCATTTACTGATTATGTCGAAGAAGTGGAATTCGCTGAATTAGATGTAGTAGATAAGATTGATAATACAATTACATTTGTAATTAAAGATGATTTGAATAATGATGTTACTGATAATTATAATGTTATATATGATGAATTAGGTACATTAGAATTAAAACAAATCAATATCAAGATTGTATCTATTAATAAAGATGCTTCCAAGGTTTATGATGGTACAGGATTAGTTAATGATCAATACACATTAATTAATTTAGTTAATGAAAATGATAATGCTTTATTAGAAGGACATACTTTAACTATTGAATTCAAAGAAATTACTGATGTAATTAGAGATGAAGATGGTAAAGTTATTAGCACTAATAATGAAGTTGTAAATATTTATATTGAAGATGAAAATCAAAATGATGTAACTTCATATTACAATATTAAAGAGGCTGATTTAGGTACTTTAAGAATAGATCCAATTGAGATTATTGTAAGTACTGAATCTGATGCAAAAACTTATGATGGTACTCCACTTACAAATGCAAATAATAGCATTAGCTATAAAGAAGGATTTGCAAGTATTGGTAGTACAATCTTAGTTACAAACACTGGTACAATTACTAATTATGGTACAACTTCTAATACTTACGCAATAGCTATTAGTGATGGCGAAGGTAATGATATCTTAAATAACTACGAAATAAGTAGTGATTTAGGTACATTAGAAGTTACTAAATATAGTATCATTGCGTCAAGATGTGAAATCACTTCCAAAGTATATGATGGTTATGAATTTACATTAAATGATTTAATTGAAATTGATAGTCTAACTTTACAAGAGTTAGAAACATTTGGTAATCATTATGTAGTAGTATATGAAGATAACTTTAGAGCAGTAGGTGAAAAGACTAATACTGCTACGATCCAAATTTTAGATAATGATAATAATGATGTTACAGATTCATATGATATAACATATATTAATAATAATGCTATGCTTATTATTAATAAGAAAGAATTAGTAGTACAACCATTAGAATTTAGTCAAGTATATAATGGTAAAGCTCAATCACAAAAGATTTGTGAAGCTATTAGTGGAACTTCACTTGCTTTAACTGACGACTTTAATACTTGTGAAACTAAGTATAATGAGGCTGAATTATGTTCTTATGATGACAATAGTATTACAAAATTAGTAATTAAGAATAGAGTTACTGGTTTAGATGTTACAGATTGTTATGATATTTCATTTGAAACTAACACATATGAAATCGTTAAGAGAGATATTGAAATCGTTGTATTTCCTAAACATATCCAATATGATGCTATGCCTCATACTATTTTAGATGAAGACATTGAAATATCTAAAGTTGGATTATTAACTGGTCATAGATTAGAACTTGTATTTGCTAATAATAGTGAAGAAATTACAAATTATGGTGATGTAATTAATCTAGAAATTAGCGAATATCATATTTATGATGCTAATAATAATGAAGTAACAGACTATTATAATGATGCACTTATTACTGATAATACATCATTTATGATTACTAAACGTAATTTAATTGTGACTCCTGATGATGTAATTGCTGATTATGATGGTGAATATCATTCACCTATTAGTCATACTATATCAGGTGATGGATTATTAACAGGCCATCATTTAAGTGTTACATATACTGAATCATCTAAGAGAAAAGATTTAGGCGATAGTGAATCACAAATTGAAAATGTAACAGTTTATGATGCTTTAAATAATACAGTAACTGACAACTATAATATCGATTATAGTAGTAAAGGTTTAATTAGAATTAATTCTACAAAGATAACACTTGTTTCATTTAATTATAGTAAAGTATTTGATAATGTACCATTTATTGGATCAGATGCACTATATACTATATTAGGTGATTTAGCTGATGGTGATCATGTAGTTATTGATTCATATGCATGTGATGGATTAGTTAATGTTTGCTCAATTGAGAATGTAATTGAATGGCATATTGAAGATGAAAACGGAGAAACAGTTACAGCTTATAACTTAGAATCTATCTTCCAAACATTCGAAATTAAAGAAAGAGAAATCACAATTTATACTGAATCTTTTGAAAAAGATTATGATGGATTAGGATTAGAATGTCAAAATTGGTATTTCGCAAATAACAATGATACTAATTTATTAGCTGGTGATTCTATTGAAATTACTTTAGTAACTAAAGATGCTGTTCCTGGATCAATCTCTAATACAGTGGAATCATTTGTAATTTATGACGAAGGTGGAAACATTTATCCACAATCATACATTAATAACTTTAAGATTTCAAATAACTCAAATTATGGTACATTAACTATTCTAAAGAAGGAAATAATCGTTAAGACAGATTCTATTACAAAGACATATGATGGCTCTCCAATTACAACCAACTCATGGTCTTATGGATCTATCACATCTGTATCAAGTACTGATGTTTTAGTAATTGAAGACTTTAAATCATTTACTAATGTAGGCACATATAGTAATGATGTCACTTGGAAAGTATACCGTGCTGGTGTTGATGTAAGTGAAGATTATAATAATATGATTACTATAATCCCAGGTACTATTACTATTAACCCAGTAAATGTTACTGTAGATATGGTTAACATCGTAAAAGATTATGATGGAATTAAATATGATTTAAATGAAATAAATGATAACATTATCTTTAGTGGTATCTTAAGCGCATTAGGTCATAAGGTTGTTTATGAACTAAGTGATGGTGTATATGATTTCACTAATGTAAGTAGAGATGAAACTACTAAGTATACTCGTAGATATTATTTAACTAACTTTATGGTATTAGATAGTGAAGATAATGATGTTACAGATCAATATAAGTTCTATAATACAAATAAAGTTGAATTTACTAGTGGTATTTATGGTGAAATAACAATTAACCCTATTAATATTACAATAGTAACAGGTAGTGAAAGTAAGATTTACGATGGTGAAGAATTAGCGGTTGAAGAAGCATATGATATTTATAATAAATTAGTATCAGGCCATAGCATTAGTTATAGTGAATTTGCTCATCCAGTAGATGCTGGTATTTATAGTAATGATTTAGTTATTGTTATTACAAATAATGATGATGAAGATATCACTGCTAACTATGAAATTAAGATGGTATATGGTGAATTAAGAATAGAACCATACATAATTAATGTGAAATCATATGATGCAGTAAAAGGTTATGATGGAACTCCTTTAACTAATACAGTATATACTACTACACCAAGCAAGAACCAAACTATGATTGGTCATAACTTAGAAGTTAATGTAACTGGTAGTATAATAGGTGAAAGCACTATGCCTTCATCAGCATATAACACTATTTCTGCTAGTGTTGTTGACGATAATGGTGATGTAGTATTAAATTCAAAAGGCGAACCTGCGTATAGCTCAGTTAATAAATATAATCAATCTTATTCATATAAGCTTGATGATCAATACATAAAAGTAAATGGCAAGTACGAATTAAAAGTTGATGGTACAGTTAATAACTATATCATTGTATTAGACGAAGGTACTTTAAGAATTGAAGCTACTTATATTGATGTAAGGTTTGATTGTGATTGGAAGGTTTATGATGGAGAAATCTATGATAAATATTCATTTACTAATACGTTCTATAAAGAAGGTGTACTTAGTGAATTACCTGAAGGTCAAAAAGTAGTATATGAATTTAAAGATGATTTTGAATTTGGTACAGAACCTGGTGAATATCGCATAGGAAAAGATGATTATGATGTTTATGTAGTTGATGGAAATGGCTTAAAAGTAGATGGATATAATATTATTAAACAAGAAAGTGGTTATAAGATCTACGAATTAAACGAAATTACAATTCATAGCGCATATAAAGAATTTGAATATGATGGTATGGCTCATACAATTGATAATGGCAATTTCAGTGTAAGTGGTGATTTAGCTGATGGTGATCAAGTATACATTGAATATATTACTTATTATACAGAAATTGGTTACTATTATAACATTGACTTTAATTATTATATTTTAGACGAAAATGGTAATGATGTTACTTATAAATATAATGTTAATAAGTTTTTAGGTACAATTGAAATTACTAGACACAAAATCGACATTGAATTTGAAGATTATTATCATGAATATAATAATAATGAAGCTGATTATAATAATTTCGTAATTAAAGAATCTTCATTAAATCAATTATTAGAAGGTCATAGAATTGAATCTTATGAAGTAAGTGCTTATGAAAAAGCAATTAATGTATTAAAAGTTAATGATGAGTTATCATATTACGTATATGTAATTTCTAATTATGTTATCGTTAATAAAGACGGTGACTGTGTAAATGATTTATATACTATTAACTATAATAGTTATAATGAATATAATGCAGATTTGAATAGATGTAAGGTTTATGTTACTCCAAGAAAGTTATATGTTTCTACAGAATCAGCTACAAAAGAATATGATGGAACTGAACTTAGAACAGAAGTTAATGCATTTGATGTTATTAGCGGCTTATTAAATGAAGAATATGGTCATACTATAACTGGAGATTTATTAGATTCAATAACTGAAGTAGGTACAAAAGTTAACTCTTTAACTTATGTAGTTAGAGATAATCTTGGAAATAATATAACTGACAACTATGAATTAGTAGAAGATGGATTAGGTACATTAACTGTTTATAGCATTAATGTAAAAGTTGAATTAGTTGATAATACTAAAGAATATGATGGAGATCCAATTTATAGTGCTTTAGACTATACAAGCACTAAATTAGATGAATTAGGATATACATTATATTACACAAGCTTAGCTAGTGATGGTAGATTTGTAAATGCAGATACATACCATGATAGATTAACTAGTGTATCTATTAGTAATGGTGAATATACTTATATTATTGAATTCTCATATGATATAGAAAATGGATACTTATCTAGTACTATTGAATATAATTCTTTAGACAAGAAATATCAAACTACTTATGATAAATTAGGTAATGTAATTGAAAAGAACTTAATTACTAATAGTGGTACAAGTGAGTTTATAGATACTGATTTAAGATTTAAGGTTGAATTATTATCACTTGAAAATACATTAGAAATTACTAAACGTAATATTAGTGTTTATACTGATGATGTAACTAAGACATATGATGGAAAAGCGTTATATAATGACAACATTAAGGTAGATGTTGATTCTAAACCAATAGTAGAAGGTCAAATAATTTCTGCTTATGATTGCACTACTTTAATTGATGTATTATACGATGAGGAATATAAACCTACTAGTGTAACTAATGAATTAAGTATTAGTATTTATGATGGCTTAAGTGATGTTACTAATAACTATAATATTACTTATATTCCAGGTAAGATCACTTTAACTCCTAGAAGTCTAATTATTAATTTAGGCAATTACACTAAAGAATATGATGCAATTTCATACTTCTATGATGATATAGAATATAGTATTAGTCCAAATTGTGATGGTTTAGTTAATGATGGTAACATTGTTCATAGACTAGAAAATATCTTATTTGGTAATAGTATGGTTTCTCCTGGCCTTTATGATTTAGATATGAAGTTTGATATTCTTGATGGAAAGAATATTAATGTAATTAATAACTATCAAGTATCACTTAATAGTAAAGACAATTACGAAATTACACTAAATGATTTTAATATTGCTTTGAATTTAGGTGATGATATGACTATTGAGGGTGATTTCGACTTTGAATTAACACCAATATTCACTGTAACTACTGATGTTACAAAGACTTTATATTTAAGAACTAAATCATATGGTGATTATAAAGGTATAGGCTGCAAACAAGCAAAAGTTGAATATTACGATGCTAAATATAATGCATTTGAATATCCAAGTTATGCCTTAAATGGTGGATTTAAGAACATAATTACAATTAATCCTTTAATTGATAATTTACCATATCTAATGCCTTATAATACAATTGGATCATTTGCTTTATACAATGATGTTTACGTTACTAAAGATGCTACAAGTGAATATAGTTTGAATTATTATTCAAGTGATTATAGTCCATTAGGCATTTATAGTATTGAGGGTGAGGTAGGAGAAAGCGAAGAAGCATATTATGATTTCGTAAAGGAAAATTATTTAAGCTTAATTAATGCTAGCCCTGAATTGCTTGATTTATTTGAATATATTGTTAATGCAAATGGAATTACACAAGAAAATGCATTTGATGAGGTTAAATACTTCATTAAGAATAATGCTAAGTTTAATTTCTTTAGAAAATATCCTGATGATACTAAGGACCAAGTATATGAATTCTTAGTAAGCGTTAAAGAAGGAGATTCATTTGATTTCTCTATCGCTGCTATGATGTTATATAGATACTTAGGTATCCCATCTAGAGTAGTTGAAGGCTATGTAGTTGATGCTATTAAGGATGAGACAATTGAAGTAACAGGATTTGATTGGAGTGTATGGACAGAAGTTTATATACCTGAATTTGGTTGGGTAAGTGTAGATTGCTCAAGTGACGATTATATTTCTAAAGGAAATGGTAGTGGAATTGGTGGAAATGCTAAGGGCGGAAGTTTAGATTCTGGTGAAGGAATGGATGGCGATGGCTCTGGTATTGGTGATAATGGTAAGTTTAGTGGTAATAATGGTAGTTTGAAAGGATCTAACTTAGGTGATAGTGGTCCAGAATTCTATATCTTTACTGTAAGTACTGATTATCAAGGAACACTATATTTTAAAGAAATGAGTTATGGTGATTATAATGGTCGTGATGGATTTGGCTTTATTACATTTACACCATATGTAAATTATGACTATAACCCAATTGAGTATATCGCAAAAGCAATTAGCGAGAGCGATACACATCAAGTTACTGTTATAACTGATCCAAGTATATTTGATGAATATGTAATTCCATATTTTGTAACAACATCATTTACTAATTATAATGATATTGATTTCACAGATGGATATGAAGAAACATATGAATTTTCAATCTATCCTAATAATATTGATTATAGTAATTATCCAAAATTAGATGATGAATTTATTAAAAATTACGAAAAAGATTATCGTAATTATGTATATCGTAATTACTTAAGTACTGATAGTATTAGCCCTGAACTTGCTAGTTTGTTAGAAGAAATAATCAGCGAAAATGGCTTTACTATGAGTGATAAGGATATTATTTCTAAGGTACAAAAATATATTCAAAACTCTGCTACATATGATTTGTATGCAGATTATAGTGAATCAGATGATTATGTATATACATTCTTAAATGATTTACATGCTGGTGTATGTCGTCACTTTGCTAGCGCAGCTACATTGTTATATCGTTATTTAGGAATTCCTGCTCGTTATGTATCAGGTTTCTTAGTTCAAACTAATGGTGTAACCGATTCAGAAGTATTTAGTAAAAATTATCATGCATGGGTTGAAGTATATTTAGATGGCTTAGGATGGGTTCCAGTTGAAGTAACAGGTGATCCAAAAGCTGATGGAATTTTTGTAGGATACTATGAACAAAATAGTGGCTATAACGGTAAAGAGTTTGATTTCGACGATACTGCATATTATTATGAATATTTTGTAAAAGGTGTAGAAGTTGATTTACCATTTGGCTATAGAGTTGAAGTTGTCTTACATGATAATATTATCTTTGGATCTACTCCAGGTACTTATGAAATAAAGCCTGATGATTTTGAGGTGTTTATTTATAATGAGTTCAATGAAAGAGCTTATGAATATGAAGAAAAGGTAATTAAAAAATCTTCTTATTACACTATTTTAGATAAAAATGAGATAAAGATTGATTTAACTAACCTTGAATATGAATATACAGGCTCAACAATTCAATTAACTCAAGATAATAACGTAGTTGTAAATGGTCTTGAAAACTTAAGAGAAGGCGATAACTTAATTGTTAAGTTTACTATAGCTAAGTCTGAAATAGGTGAATATAATGTAACTTATATCGCATATGTTTCAGATAAATATAAGAATGATGTTACTGATGATTACTATAATATCATTAAGGGCGAAGGTAAGTTAGTAATTAAACCTCGCACAATTAAGTGTATTTTTGATGATGTTCATAAGTCATTTGCAAACGATGATGAAATGAGTGTTTATGATGCATCAACAATCGATGGAATATTAAAGAATCATACATTATTATCAATTCAAACTGAAAGACGTAATGAACAATATGATGAATTTGGTAAACTAGTTTCTTATACTGAATATATTACAGGCTTCGTAGTAGTTGATAGTAATGGTAATGATGTTAGTGCTTATTATACTTGTCCAAGTGATGAATTATTTGATTTCAATAAACGTAATGTATTTATTGATAATCAAGATATCACTATTAGACCTATTATAAAGACTAAGGAATTTGATGGCACTCCACTAATTTGTGAGAATAATAATGTGGAAATTGTAAGTGGTAAATTACCATATGGTTATACAATTGAAGCTATTGTTAATGGCTCACAAACTAATATTGGTTACTCAAGTTCTAGTATTGATCCAAGTAGTGTAATGATTTATGATACAAGTCATAATGATGTAACAGAGTACTTTAATATTAGCTTTGAAACTAACACTTTAACTGTAACTAAACCAAGTATTAAGGTATCAGCTCCATATCGTGGAGTTTATGATGGAAAAGCACATCAAGGTATTATTACTGTTGTTTATAAGGATACAGAAAATGAATATCAATTACCATTAGGATTCACATTTGAATATGAATTAGATGGTGTTGCTACAGATGCTAATGAAAATTCACCTATTACATCAGAAGTTACATACTTTAGAATTTATGATGGAAATCATAATGATGTAAGTGACTGCTTCGATATTTATCTAGAAAATGATTTAATTGTAATTAGCAAATATGAAATTACAGTTAAACCAAAAGATGCGTCTAAACCTTATGATGGTACTCCATTAACTTGTGATGTTTGTGAATATGATGAAAATACGCCAATGTTAGATGGTTACTATGCTGTAATCACAACAGATGGTAGTATTAAAGATAGAGGAAGAATAGTAAATAATATTGATTCAATTATTATTTATGATAGTGATGGTGTAAGACAAAGTAAAAACTTTGAAATAAATATCGAAAGTGGTATCTTAGCTATTGAATCTTACAATATTACTTTAAGACCAAAAGCAAAGAATAGTTATACTTATAATGGTAATTCTAGAAGTGCTTCCGGCTCTCCTGAGATTGTATTTAATGATGCACCAGAAGGATTAAATCTAAAGATAACATGTGAATATATTGGCTCATTTACAAGAGCAGGTGAACATGTGACTTTGATTGACGAAGCAACTATAGTAATTATTAATAAAGACACTTTAGAGGACTTAACTAAACAATTTGAAATAACTTGTTTAGAAGGTGAAATGAACATTAAACGAAAAGAAATCACTTTAAAACCAACTGATATTACGGGACCATATACAGGAAGTGAATATGCTCCTACTGATATTACAGTAGTTGATGGTAAGGTTACATTAACTGGAAAGACTACTGTTGGTGATGTTGTTTACGCTCTAATAAGGGGAAGTAGAACTGATGTTGGCCACACTGACTCTAATATTATTCAAGACTCAGTAATTATCTTAAATAAAGATGGTGAAGATGTAACAGATTGTTACGATATATCATTTGAAGAAGGAATAATTGAAGTATTCGAATAGAATTTCTTACAAATATAAAAAAGAAAATCTCTGACTAATTAGATTTTCTTAGAGATTTTCTTATATATTTGTTTGTTGATGAATTAAAAATAATTTTTGTGGAGGAAAATTATGGAACAAGGTTTTAAAACCTATATTAAAGAAGGGATGCAAACTAGTAAAAAAATAATTAAAGCTAGTAAAGTAAGTAGATTTAAATTTTACTTTTTGTGGATTTCTTCATTTATTAGTTATCTTTTAGTTTTGCCAGCTCCAATATTTTTGCAAGCTAACATAAATATGGATAAACAAAATGTAGAAGATGAAACATACCATTTAGGTAGAATATTTAGTAATACTGATAATCCTAAAAATTATTGGTCAAACTTAATGGCATTCCTAATTAAATTACTATTATTCTTAGGTGGCTTTATTGGAATTGCTATTATTGTTGCTATATTATACTTAGTTGGTAATTTGTTAGCACAAATCACATCAGTTGGTTTAATAAGCATATTATTTATTATTCCTGGTGCTATTGCTTTACTTGTATATATCTGTGGATTCCGCTTAACATTTGCTCCTTTATATTACTATTATAATGATAAAGAAGATTTGGCAGTAAGCAAAGGATTTAATGGAAGCATTAAAACTATGAAGGAACATGGTAAGAAGACATTATTTGCTTTAGACTTAGTTCATTTGTTAATCATTGTTGGATATTTAGCAATAGTTTTAGTTGTTGGCTTAGGATTATTAAGTAGTAGTGAACAAGCTATTAAATTAATCGGTTGGTTGATTGTTATTGTGGGAATCATATTCTTTATTCCTATTGGTGCAAGATTAGGTATTGCTCATAGAGTTGCTAAATATAAATTAATCAAAGATATTATGTTAGATCCAGAAGTTGCTTTAGACCCAACATTATTAAAAGAGAACTTGATTAAACAAGGTTTAAGTAAAGACGAATTCTTAATGGATTTATTTGAAAAACCAGTAGCTGAAGACGCTAAAGTAGAAATTAAAGATAGCACTAATGAAGGCGAATTAGAAGAAGCTAAAGAAGAGTCAGAAGAATTAGAAGAAGATTCAAAAAAGAAGAAAAAGAAAAACAAAAAAAATAAAAAATAAAATTATAGGAGACTAATATGTCATTAACAGGTTGGAGATTATTATCTTTAATAGCATTAGTAATGTTTGGATTAAATATGTTTATCATATTTGTATCTAAATTATTAAGAACTAAATATAATTACTCATGCAGAGAGGATAAATTAGTAAAAACAACTAAATATAAACATCAAAAATATGATGTATATGAAGTACAAGGCTACTCTTCTAAATTTATTGATAAATATGTAATTAAGCATATTGGTAAAAAGAAGGAATTAGTATGCAATTATACATCATTAAATAAGTTTATATCATATTATATTTTGTTATTTAATAAACGTGGATTCGTTTATCGAATAATGGAAATTAATGAATATAATAATACCACTTGTTCTAAGACAATCAAAATCGGTAAGAAATGTAATAGCATTAATGTTGTTGTGAGAAAGCTTGATGACTATGATTTAGGAATTAAACTTAATGGTGAAGTATCATATGTTAAGGTTAACTTGTTCTCATTGTTTTCTGCTTTCGCGATGTTCTTCGTCTTATTCTTTATTAGACATTGGTTAATTGAATTTATTTGCGGAGATTCTAAATTAATTTTCTTGCAAGGTAGTTATAACATAATGTCTATTGTAGGTTTACTATTCTTTGCTTTGGTATATATGATTATTTTAGGAAGAAAAATAAAGAAACATCTTAAGAATGTAGAGGAGGAATAGATTATGTCAAGAAAGAAAAAAGAAAATCTAAGCGAATCTTTTTACATAAAAGTAATCAAATATTTAATCTCTACAGCTGAAGATGGCAATCGTTATGCAGTTGTCCAATTAAAGAATAATTATAAAGAAAAATTGCAAGGTATAAGAATTATAGTAAATCAAATGGATGAAAATGGCGCTAAAATCATGAGCAATGAAATTTGCACAAATGATTTAACGATAAACCCACATATGAAGTTTGTACCTTATATTAGATTAATGCTTGATAGTAGAACGACTTCATTGTCATTTGTTCTTGTAGAAGCTATTTTTGAAAAACATAAATATATTGAAGGAACATTAGAAGATAAAGAAGTTATTGAAGAAGAAGTAGAGACAGTTAAAGAAGTTGATTCTATTAATGATAATGTACAAACAAAGTCAGTAAAGAATCCATTCAAATTATTTGTTGTTATGTCTATAATTTCACTTAGTGTTTTGCTAGGAATTTTAGTTTTATTCTCATTAGGTAATAAGAATATAATTGTAGATGATATAGGAATAAACACAAGAACAGGCGAAATAATAGGTTATTATGGCAATTCTAATGATGTTACTATACCAGAAGAGATTAAAGGCACAAAAGTAGTTGCAATAGGCGAAAGAGCCTTTTCTAACTCAAGCATAGTAACAGTTAAAATTGATGTAGATGTAATAGAAATAAAGCCTGAGGCTTTCCTAAATTGTATAAATCTAGAAGAGATAGAAGCAACTAAAGTTACTTATATCGGTGAAAGTGCTTTTGAAAATTGTACTAAATTAAAGGATATTAAAATAGTAGAAATAGATAACGTTTTAGATAGTGCTTTTAAAAATTGTAATAGTTTAAAGGAATTTAGTAATCAATATGTAAGTACATTAGGATTAAACTGTTTTTATTATTGCAATAATTTAGAGAAAGTTTATGTACCAGAAGCTACTGTTACTAAACAAATATTTTTAGAATGTACTAATCTTAAATCTTTCACATTTAAAAACGTGGATAATTCCACAACTACTACATTAAGTAGAATATTTTCAAATGATGATACTGGATCTAAGATTGAAATTAATACTTATATAGAAGATGTTAATAATTATTTTGCTGATGATTTTAAATATAGCGCATTAAACTTTTTAAATCCTCATGCTAATATGAGCGAAAGTTTTAAGGCCAAATATATAGCAAACGCTAAAAATCAAGGAAAGTATTTTGAATCAGCTGAATATATAAGATGCTTTGGTACAATAATTGAGTTAAATATTGATTCTCCTAATTTTATCATTGAAGATAGTCAAGTAAAATCAATTAATTATAATGAATTCGCAAAATATGCAAGAAATTACAATAATATTTCTATTAATTGTAACATGAGACTTGAACCTGAATTATTAAATTTATGCATCAATTTAGAAACATTATCAATTGGTGAAAATGATTTAATAGCTAAAGGTGCAATTTGCTCAACAAAATTAACAAACATAATTATGCCTGTTTGTGGCGTGTCATTTAAAGATTTATTTTTAATGAATTCACTTACACCTATTAACGTAGAATTAATTGGCTCTGTAGATATACCTAATAATTATTTTAGCGAAGCATCTAATGTCTATAGTATAAGTGTAAATGGAAATATAACTTCAATTGGTAAGAATGCATTCGCAAATTGTTCTAATTTAGTATCATTAAACATTAGTAATAAAGTAACTTTAATGGGTTTACCAATTATTGATTCTAAGACTACTAAATTAAGTACTTTAAAGATTCCTTTTATTGGTGAAACTATTGATAAACCTTGTACTTATATTGAATTAAATCAATCGTCTCCATATACAAGAGATATTTATATTACTAGTACTTTCCCAATTAAACTAAAAGAGAAATGCTTTGACAGTGCTATATCATTACATAATATGGAAATTCCATTTGGATTAAGTGAATGTGGTGATGATGCTTTAAGTAGACAATTTGATAAATTATTAATTGGCTATGATTTAGGTAATAACACTTTAATCAAATTATTAGGAAATGATAACTATGTAAATACTCTAGCTATTAGAGGCGCAAATGTTCCTGCTTCATTTTTTGAAGGAATTAATATTAATACTTTATTCTTAGTAAGTAATACAATGATAAATGAATCTTCATTTACTATTAATGATAGAATTAATGATATTTATATCGCTAAAAGTGTATCAGGCACAAATTATGAAACAATACTAGATAATAATATGAATGTAAGATCAATTATTTATGGCAATAATCCAGCTTATTCTTATACTAATAAGGTTATTACTGTAAGAGATGTTGAAGCATATTATAATTCATATTTCAATTAGAGGTGAAAAATGAGATTTTATAGATGTAATACATGCAATGAAGTTGCAATACTTGAAAACTCTAAAGAAATTAAGTGCTGTGACGAAGTTATGGAGGAATTATTTCAATCTACTTCTGGAGACGAATTAAAGCATAAGCCTATTATAAATAAACTTGGGAATCTAGTTACTGTAGTTGTTGGAGAGGAACTTCATTCAATGGTTGATGTTCATTATATTGATTTTGTAGTAGTAGAAACTAATAAGGGATTCTATTATAAAAAGTTAGAAAAAAACAAAAAACCAATAGTTGACTTTCTAGTTCATAACGAAGAAGAAGTGTTAAATGTATACTCATATTGTAATAATCATGGTTTATGGTTGAATAATGAAATTAATTATTTAGACAAACCACAAGAAGAAAAACAAGAAGAATTAGAGAATGAATTAAATTAAAGATAAATTTAAAGGGTCTACTTTGTGTGGACCCTTAAATTATTAATAAATATCTATAAACATTTTTAAATAAAACTTGCAATAAAATGATAAATATAGTATAATATTTGTTGTTCGAAAGAATACTTATGTGCGCGTGTGGCGGAACTGGCAGACGCGCTAGACTTAGGCTCTAGTTCGAGAGAGTGCAGGTTCGATTCCTGTCACGCGCACCAGATATGTTAAGCGAAATTACGGCAGAATTTGTCGTATTTTTTTATTTACCATACAAGTTACCATACAAGTTACCATACAAGTAACTTGATTTTTCTTAATAACTATGGTATAATCATATTAGTAAAAGGAGACTATACTATGGATTTTAAAGAATATATCAATTATGAGGAATTTGAGACAAAAAAAATCGAATTTAAAGAAATTGTTTCACACAAAAATTACGAAAAATGGTTAAAGGAAATTGCTGCTTTTGCTAACACTGATGGTGGAAAAGTGTTTTTTGGTGTCGATGATGATGAGAATCCAATTGGTCTGACTAGAGAACAAGTAAAAAATGAGATTTTATATATAAATGATATGTGTGATAAAAAATTACATCCTCATGTTAGATTTGATTATAACAAGATTAAGATTGAAGAAGAACTATATATTCTAGAAGTAATAGTGTTTAGAAATGATAATACTCCTGTTTGGATGACGAGAAGCGATGAACAGGATGTTATTTATATAAGGCGTGAAGGACAAAGTGTTATTGCTCATGGAGAACAGGTAGAAGAACTTGTATTATCAAGCAAAAGAAAACCATTCGATACACAATTTACAAACAGAAACTATTTTGAATTTTCGTTTGATGGTCTTCAAGAATTATATCAAGAAAGACATAATAATCAGCTTTTTATAACGCTTAAGCAATTAGAAAGTATTGATGCGATTGATTCAAATCAAAATGTTTCTAATGGTTTAATGCTTTTTGCAGATAATTGTGACTATGAGAATTGTAATATAGCATGTAGAGTATGGCCTGGCTTAAATAAAGGCTCAAGTACGATGTTAGATAAGAAAGAATATAAAGGTAGTATCCCACAAATATTAGATTATGCTAAAAAGTATATAAAACTATATACTAAAACAGGGCTTGTCAAGCAAGATGCAGGCGGAAACAAACCATTATTGGCTTATCCCGAAAGAGCAATTGAAGAAGCATTAATAAATGCAGTTGCTCATAGAGATTACAATATTGATGGCACTCAAATTGATATAGACATTTTTATTGATAGAATTAGAATAGCGTCTCCTGGCTCTTTTTTGCTCCCTGGAAGAGCACAGGATTACTCAATGGAGGAAATACCATCAAAAAGAAGAAACACTATAATATGCGAAATATTTGAATTGTGTAATATGATGGAATCATCAGGCTCTGGCTTTGAAAAAATAATATCAGATTACAAAATGTATCCAAAAGATTACAAGCCAAAAATATATTCTGATCCCGCTCAATTTGTAATCACATTGTGTGATTTAACATATGATAAAAAGGAAAGTAGTGTGCTTATTCAAAAAGAAATTAAAAATGATTTTACTTTTTCATCACCAAGGGGTGGAAATAGAGAATATGATCGAAAAATACTGGAATTTTGTATGAATGAGCCAAAATCAAGACAAGAGATTCAAAACCATATTGATTTATCTAATCGTTCTCATTTTGTTGAATCTATACTGAATCCATTATTGAATTCGGAACTCTTACTAACCACTAAAGATTCGCCTAATGCACCAAATCAAAAATACTATACAAACAAAGAAAAAATCAAATATAATTAATTGTGCCACGTTTGTCACACTAGTCACGTGTCACCTAGTTTATATACTAAAAATATAGGCTTAGAGGGTGCACTTTCATTTATAGAGGGTGCATTGTATTAACAAAACTTACCTTTCACATTAATAAGATACAAAGATGATACGTTCAAGTATCGTCTTTTTTCTTGTTTTTGTAAGAAAAATAAGACAATTAATGATTTTGAATTAGTTTCAACATGCAGAGAGGTATCATTTTTATTGCTTAAATAAAAGAAAGCCTAAAAATTGCTAGTTCACACCAGCCCACATGCGAGGGGTATTTAAATCTCCCTAAACCCAGGCAAAAGACAAAGAAGATTTAATTCCTGTAAAAGTCAAAATAATTGCTTTAACAACTATAATACATATTTGTATAATCTATTTAAAAATATCTACCAATTTATCTACCAATTTATCTACCACTATGATATAATATTATCAACAGGAGGACGCTATTAAATGATTATTGATGATATTGTTTATGATCTTATTAAAAGAACAGATGAAGAGGAATGGTTTGATTTTAAAGAGAATTGGTTTAATTCAGTTGAAATAGGAGAATATATATCTGCTATATCTAATGCGGCAGCAGTTTGCGGCAAATTATATGGATATATTGTATGGGGAATTAATGATAAAAATCATAAAATTGTTGGAAGCAATATAAACTTTAATTGTAGTTATAAAAATGAGCCTTGGCAAAATTACTTAGCTAGGAGTTTAAATCCATCAATCGCCTTCGATTTTAAAGAAACCATAATTGAAGGTAATAGAATCGTTTGTTTAGTAATACCTGCTGCTATAAAAGTGCCAACTTCTTTTAATAAAGTACGTTATGGAAGAATAGGTTCTAGCAAAGTAAATTTGGAAAAATACCCAGAAAGAGAAGCAATTCTTTGGAATGTCTTATTCAACGGATATCCAACGATGACAAATACTAAGTCGCCCATTCAAAATCTAAGTTTTGAACAACTTAGAAATTATTACTTAGTCAAAGGGTTATCATTTAATGATGAGAATTTTATTACAAATATGCATCTAAAAACAGAAAATGGTGATTTTAATATGCTTGCTTGTTTTTTAGCTGATAATGGTGAAATACCTGTTAGAGTGTCTATTTTCTCTGGTTCATCAAAAGCAGATAGGCTTTTCTCGGTCAAAGAATTTGGAAATCAGTCTTTAATTACTGTAATAGACAGAATAATTGATTATTCAGATTCAATTAACATTCCTAAGTCTATAGAACATTTTGAGAAAGGATATAGAGAAGATGTCCCTCTTTTTAATCAAGAGTGTTTTAATGAAGCTTTAAAAAATGCTTTTATTCATAATAATTGGTTAAGAAGAGTTTCTCCTATGATTACCTTTTATAATGATAGGGTTGAAATAATTTCATTTTCTAAATTAGCTCCTAAACAAACAATTGATGGATTTTATAAAGGGAATAGCATACCTGTAAATGAAGAATTATCTTCCATATTTTTAGCAACTCATTTAAGTGAACGCTCCGGAAAAGGAATGCCTTTACTTGTTTCTACATACGGAAAGGATATTTTTGAATTATCAGAGGAATCAATCAAAGTAACTATACCTTATAATTGGCAACATAAGTTTGAAGAAGTGGTAGATAATGTGGTAGACAAAGCGATAGATAAATTATCGAAAACCGAAAGAAAAATATATGATGAAATTGTTAAGCATCCACATTCATCACAACCAGAAATAGCCATAAAATGTGGAGTCGGTAAGACAACAGTACAGAACGTTATTAAAAAACTTAAAGAAGACAAAATCATTAGAAGAAAAGATTCTAACAAAACAGGATCTTGGGAAGTGCTAAAGTAAATGGATTTATATCAATATATATTTAAAAGAAAATCATTTCACTTATTTAGAGATTTAAAGACAAAAGAAGAGTATTCAAAATTATATAAGATAGATGATAATGAGTTACAAAATATTAAAGAAACATTTTATTCTTTAACTCCACTAAATAAAGATATCAAAGTTAAGATTGAAATCGTAACAAATGAATATACTAATTGTAATAGAGGCCAAGAATTTTGCATCTTGTTTTATAGTGAGAAAAAAGGAAATTATTTACAAAATATAGGTTATTTAGGCGAACAATTAGATTTATATCTTGCAAGTAAAAATATAGGTGCACTTTGGTTTGGAATCGGTAAAACTATGCTTCTAAAAGATGATGGTTTAGATTTTGTAACTATGATGGCAATTGGAAAAGTTCCAGAAGGCTCTTTTAGAAAGGATATATTTAAATCCAAAAGAAAAGAATTACCTGAAATTTATGATGGTAATAAATATAGTGAATTAATTAACATTCTAAGATTTGCACCATCAAGCTGCAATACTCAACCTTGGTTGATAAAAGAAGAAAATAATAAACTAATAATATATAGATATAGAAAAGAAGGAAAAAGAGGCATTATGCCTAAAGATAAGGTAATATATCAAAATTTAATTGATATTGGTATATTTCTTTGTTTTTTATATATTATTTTTAAGCATAATTCAATTGATTATCAAATCAATTTATATAAAGATGATGAATTTGAAACTAATGGATATATTAAAGAAGCAGATGTCTGCTTTTAGTAAAAGAATATAAAATATCAAATTAAATTTTTATCATTAAGCCATAGACAAACCTAGCTTTGTGGGGAATTGAACTATCAAAAAATGGCATTTTTTTGTATCATATCCGTCACAAACTGCAAAAAAGGACGTATCATATTTGTTACTTAAAGACATTTAAGAAGCATAGGTTTGATACTCGTGATCAAGCCTTTTTTCATAGTTAAATAAGGGTTTAAATCCCGATTTGGGTATGTTAGAAGAACCATTTTG
>JAZLLM010000090.1:0-12953 GCA_045598145.1 Bacilli bacterium
TAGACCTCATTTTATTTTGGTGTGACAACTTTTTATATTTGAGGTCTTTTTTACGTCAAAATAGGGCTTTAAATAAGCTGGGGTCAACCCCAGATTATTTTAAAGGAGTCAAAAACCCCAAACAAATTTAAATACTCAATAGAACTTAGCAATTTTTGCTAAGTTTTTTTAATAACATTTTCAGTAATATATTTGCTTAATATTGTTTAAATTTTGATTGATATTTGATATAATATTATAAATAGGGTGCGCCAGTTCGGTGTATATAATGTAGTTGGTGGGAATCCAACCTAGAAAGGCCTAGCAAGGCATCTAGTATCGAGTCCTTGGAGCTTTAGCTGTGAAGCAAGGTTTAAGCGTAGGGTAGAAAGAATGCTATGAAGAGCCGTATGCCTTAATAGGGCACGTACGGTTCTGTGAGGGGCAACAGTAGACGCTTGCTCACAATATGATATTTTAAAACAATATAAAATGAAGGGAGGAGCGTAGACAATAAGTTGTCTACTCGACAGATGAATAACATGATTTCATTTGAAAGTGATTATATTACAGGATGTCATAACAAAATATTAGAAAAGTTGGCTGAAACTAATTTGGAAGAATTATCAGGTTATGGTGTTGATAAATATTCTAATAGCGCAAAAGAAAAAATCAAGAAACTTTGCGAAAAGGATGTAGAAGTTGAGTTCTTAGTTGGCGGTACACAAACTAATGCAATTGTTATAGCAGGATTATTAAAAGACTACGAAGGTGTAATTGCAGCAAGTACTGGTCATATTAACGCTCATGAAGCAGGTGCCATAGAATATACTAATCATAAAGTTTTATCTATTCCAAATCATCAAGGTAAAATTGATGTGAAAGAATTAAAAGAATATGTTGATGCATTCTATAATGATGGAAATCACGAACATATGGTATTCCCTGGAATGGTATATATTTCCCTTCCTACTGAATATGGCACAATATATTCTAAATGCGAATTAGAATCTATTTATAAAGTATGTAAAGAATACAATATTAGTTTATATATTGATGGTGCAAGATTAGGATATGCTCTTATGAGTAAAGAGTGTGATTATACATTAAGCGATTTATGCAATATGTGTGATGTATTTTATATCGGTGGCACTAAAGTTGGTGCTCTATGCGGTGAAGCTATTGTATTTACTAATAATAATAAGCCAACTCATTTTGTTAATTTCATCAAAAAAAGAGGCGCATTAGTTGCTAAAGGTAGATTATTGGGTATACAATTTGATTGCTTATTTACTGATAATCTATATTTTGAAATCGGAAAACATGCAATTAATATGGCCAATGAACTAAAAAAAGTTTTAAAAGAGAAAAATTGTAAGTTTTTCTTAGAAACACCAACAAATCAACAATTTATAATTTTAGAAAATAATAAGTTAAAAGAAATAGAAAAAGAAGTAAAATTTAGTTTTTGGGAAAAATATGATGATAATCATACTGTTGTAAGATTAGCTACTACTTGGTCAACTACTAAAGAAAATATAGATAAGTTAAAAGAAATATTATAGAAAGACAATAATTATGGAAAGAGTATATAATTTTTCAGCTGGCCCTTCAATGCTTCCACTTGAAGTATTAGAAGAAGCTAAAAATGAATTAACAATATATAAAGACACAGGAATGAGTGTTATGGAAATGAGCCATAGGACTAAAATGTTTATGGATATATATAATGAAGCCGTAAATAATTTAAAGATATTAATGTCCATTCCAGATAATTATAAAGTGTTATTTATGCAAGGAGGTGCAAGTCTACAATTTGCCTGTGTACCTCTAAATTTAATGAAAAATGGTAAAGCAGATTATATTATTAGTGGTAATTTCTCTAATAAGGCTGCGCTTGAAGCACAAAAATATGGTGAAATTAGAATATTAGCTAATTCTAAAGAAGATAATTATTCTTATGTGCCTTATGTAAATAAGTTTAATGAAGATTCAGATTATGTTCATATTTGTTTTAATAATACGATATTTGGAACACAATATAATTATATTCCTGATACAAAGGAAATACCTTTAGTAGCTGATGTATCATCATGTATATTATCAAGACCAATTGATGTAAGCAAATTTGGAGTTTTATATGCAGGTGCGCAAAAAAATATTGCACCAGCTGGTCTTACTATTGTAATTGTAAGAGAGGATTTGTTAGGTAATATTAAACCATATGCACCTATTATGTGTGATTGGAAAGTACAAGCTGATAATGATTCAATGTATAATACTCCTCCTTGTTATGACATTTATATCGCAAATTTAGTATTTAAATGGTTACTTAAAAAAGGTGGACTTAAAGAGATGGAAAAGATAAATAATGAAAAGGCTAAAATGCTTTATGATTATTTAGATAATTCAAAATTATTTAAAGGAACAGCAAAAAAAGAATCTAGATCAATAATGAATGTATGCTTTAATACAGGAAATGCAGATATAGATAAAGCTTTTATTGAAGAAGCAAGTAAAAACGGATTAGTAAATCTTAAAGGACATAAAGTAGCTGGAGGTATGAGAGCATCAATTTATAATGCTATGCCTATTGAAGGAGTTAAAAAACTTGTTTCTTTTATGAAAGAATTTGAGGAGAAGAATTATGTATAAATATAATTGTTTAAATGTAATGCAAGAAGAAGGATTAAAGTTATTTACTAAAGAATATGAAAAGAGTGAAGATTTAGATTCAGATATTTTAATTGTTCGTTCTACAAATCTTTTAGAAACAAAATTATCAAATAAAGTAAACATTATTGCAAGAGCAGGAATTGGTGTAAATACTATACCTTATAAAGAATACGCAAAACAAGGAATTGTTGTTGTAAATACTCCAGGTGGAAATGCTAACGGTGTAAAGGAATTAACTGTTTTAGCTTTAGTAATGGCTGAAAGAGATGTATTTGGTGCTACTGATTGGGTTAGAAGCATGGAAGAAAATCCAAATATTGTTGAAATTGTCGAAAAGAAAAAGACAATGTATACAGGTTGTGAATTATTTGGAAAAACTTTAGGTGTAATTGGATTAGGTGCTATTGGTGGGCTAGTAGCTAATATTGCTATTGAACTAGGTATGGATGTTATTGGTTACGATCCATTTATCTCAATTGAACATGCTTGGGGATTATCTAAGCATATCAAGAGAGTTGAAAGTGTTGATGAATTATATAATTTAAGTGATATAATTACAATACACACACCTTTAGATGATTCAACAAGAGGTATTATTAATAAAGATGCTATTTCTAAGATGAAAGATGGGGTTAAATTCATTAATATTGCTAGAGCTGCTTTAGTTAATGATGATGATATGTTAGAAGCACTAAATAGCGGTAAGGTAGCTAAATATATTATGGACTTCCCAACTCCAAAATCAGTTAAGATGCCTAACACTATAATATTCCCTCATGTTGGTGGTGCAACTAGTGAATCAGAAGTTAAATGTACTAGAATGGCAGTAATGCAAGCAATGGATTTTATAGAAAATGGTAATATAATTAATTCTGTAAATTATCCTAACGTAAATGCTGGTAGATGTATGACAAAACAACGTATCACTATTTGTCATAAAAATGTAAGTGGTATGATTAGTAGCTTTACTAATATATTAAGCGGAAATAATATAGCAAAGATGTTTAATAATAGTTTAGACGATATTGCATATACTATTTTTGATTTAGATAATTATATTACTAATGACGAAATAAAACAAATTGAATCTCTAAATGACGTTATTAAATTAAGAGTATTATAATGAATAAATATTATGACCAACATACACATTCATCATTTTCTCCTGATTGTAAGGAAGATTTGAGAAATTATTGTGTAAAAGCTAAAGATGAAGAGATTGAATATGTTTGTACATGTGAACATTTTGATTATTTAACCACTGTAGATGGTACTACTTGGATTGCTGATTATGATAAATTAATTGAGTATCATAAAGCTTTGAAAAAAGAATTTCCTAACATTAATTTGTTATTAGGTGTTGAATTAGGGTATAAAAAAACTGCTTATGAAGAATTAATTAAACTAAGTAACAAATATCCTTATGATATTATCCAATTATCTCTACATGAAAATGATAAATATGATTATTATTTTAAGGAAGTTTTTTTAGAAAATAATCCTGATGAATCAATGATTGAATGTCTGAAACTAACTAAAGAAGCTATTGAAAGAGTAGATAATTTTGATGTTTTAAGTCATATTGATTTTGGATTTAAAACATTAAAGATGATAGATAATAATGCTGATATTAGTAATTATGATGAATATGTCAAAGATATATTAAGATTATTAATTAGTAAAGGCAAAGCATTTGAAGTTAACACAAAGGTTCAAGAGGTGATTAGTAATATTGATGGTGATGATCGTCACTTATTATATTTACTTAAAACATATAAAGAATTAGGTGGTATTAAACTTACTTTATCAAGTGATGCTCATACTTTAGATAAGTATCGTTCTAATTTTGATAGATACATGAAGATAATAAAAGATAATGGCTTTGACTATCTTGTTTATTACATAAAAAGAAAAGAATATAAATATTATTTATAATATGAAAAAAGAAAAAAAGAAAAAGACTAAAAAACCGGTATTTATTAAAATGCCACCAATAGCTAATTTTATATATGCCACTGTATCAATGCTGCATGTGTTTTTTCATTATCATGCACACATTGATAGACGTGCATTAAAAGAACAAAAAAGAGGTTGTATTTTAATTTATAACCATTCATCAAATATAGATTATTATTTTGTTAAGGCTGCATTAGGTTATAGAAGAGCCAATTTAGTATTAGCAAGATATTTCTTTTTTAATAAAAAGTTAGCTTTTGTTTTAAATTGGGCACATGCTATATCTAAAGAGCAATTAAAACCTGATGTTACAGCTATAAGAAAAATGAAAAAAGTAGTAGATGCTGGTGGAGTCGTAATGATTGCGCCAGCTGGCCAAATAGTAGTTGATGGTACTTTACCATATATCCCTAAATCTATTGTAAAGCTAGTTAGATTAACTAATGCTGATGTTTTATCAACTCAAATGAGGGGTATTTATTTAAATTATCCTAAATGGAGAAAGTCCGAAAGAAAATGTAAAAACATTTCTTTAATCACTAAAAAAACATTAGTAAGAGAAGACTTACTTAATATGACTGATGATGAAATATATAATAAATTAGTAGAATCTATTAGTATTGATGAAAATAGATTGCAAGAAGATGCTAAATGGGAAATTAAAGGAAAATCATTAACTAGTGGTTTAGAACATTTATTAGTTAGATGCCCTAAATGTGGTGCTTTACATTCATTTGATACTAATAATAATGAATTAAAATGCGCTGAATGTGCTTATACTGTAAGAATGAATAAATATGGTAATTTAGAAAATGTTAGCGAAGAAGATAAAAATATAGGATTTAGATTTATATCTGATTGGTATAAATGGCAAGAAGAAGAAATTGGCAAAGATTATCAAAAAGAAGATTTTGAACTTGTTATGGAAGGTGAACTTCAAACTAATATTTTAGAAGAAAATAAACTTCAAAATAGTGGCTGTGGAAAACTTACCTTTAAAGATGGAAAGATTATATATGAAGGAACTGTTTACGAAGAATATTTACGTAAAGAATTCAATATGAAGGTTATAACGCAATTACCATTTGATTGTGGAGTTAGAGTGGATATTCCAGATATGGATTACACTTACCGTTTTATTCCAAAAAATAAAAAATTAATAATTGATTTTGTACAAGTTATTAATTATATAAACAAAAAGAATAATGAGTAAATTGAGAGCTTAAATTGCTCTCTTTTATTTATTTGACTATTAAGTTTATTTATTATATAATAAATAATATAATCGAGGTGATTTACTATGGAAAAATTAATTAGTTTAGCTAAAAGATATGATTTAGTAATAGGTGATAGATTTGAATTATTCTATCGTGGAGTAATTAAAACAATGAATCCTTATAAATATTATATTATAGTAAGATGTGATAAAGGATATTATTATCCTAGATATTATACTTATACTCCAAAAGAGGGAGAAGTAGGAGATTATAAATTTGAACTATATTTATATGATGATTATCATAATTTGATAGATAAGAGTGAAACAACATTACATGTTACAAAAGCATTAAAGCCAAATAGAAAACTAAATATTTTATGCTTTGGAGATTCATTAACATATAATGGTGTATGGCCATATACTGCTTATGATAGATTTGAAAATGAATTTGGCTGTAAAGATTCATTAAATTTCATGGGAAAGATGAAAAAAGAATGTGTAGGCTATGAAGGCTTTGGTGGCTGGAAATGGAGAGAGTTTTGTACTAATGATTGTGTTAACATCTCGTCATCTGTTTGGGTTAAAGCAAATCATAATTTAGATGAAAATGATCAACATAGTACTTGGGAAAATAGTGGTAAAAAATGGGTTTTAGAAAGTATAGAAGCAGATAAACTTAAATTCAAACGAGGTCCTGGAAATTATGGATGTTCAGCTTCATTAGGCGATGTATTTACTAATTTTGATGGTGGACTACATACAGAAGATATTAAGGTATTAAGCTATGAATATGAAGAAACTAGTCCTTTTTATGATGATGAAGTAGAAGGACCTAATTTCAAAAAATATATAAGTAAAAATAATTTTAAAGATATAGATTATTTATATGTATTATTATCATGGAATGGTCAATATATACCTTACAATACTGATTTTAGTATCCATGATAAATATATTAGGATGATATTAGATAGAATTCATTTAGATTATCCAAAATGTAAAGTAGGCTTAATTGGTATTCAATCACCTGCTATAAATGGTGGAATTTCTGCTAATTATGGCTGTAATGGTGCATACAGTGATGTATTTGGAGAAGTAATTACAGCATATAACTATGATGAATACTTAGAAAATATCTCTTTTGAAGATAAATATAAAGATTATGTTCGTTATATTGATATGAAAGCACAATTTGATGTTGAAAACTCAACACCAGCAGTGGAGGTCAAAGTTAATAATCGCTCAAACAAAGTTGAACTTATTGGTACAAATGGAGTTCACCCTACTATGGAAGGATATTTACAAATTGGCGATGCATTCTTTAGAGCTTTAGTAAGTGATATAAATGATTTTAATAATGGTGAATAATGTTTCCATATATTATATTTAGTATAGGGATAATTATTGTATGTTTATTTATATATTTGTATTCTACTAAGTTTAAGGGCAAAATTGGAGAATGGAAAACAAAAAGATTCCTTAAAAAAATTAGTAAAAACAATGCATATTTAATTAATGATGTAATTATTCCTAGTAGAAATAATTCAATAAATTCACAAATAGATCATATATTATTTTCAAAAAAAGGTATATTTGTTATTGAGGTGAAGAATTATAATGGCGAAATATATGGTGATGATATAAACCAAGAATGGACTCAAGTCTTAAATTTTGGTAAAAACAAGTATCATTTTAATTCGCCTGTGATTCAAAATAATACTCATGTAAAGAACTTATCTAATATATTACAAAATAAATATATAATTAAATCTATTGTTATATTTGTAAAGGGAAATATCAAGCATATCAGTTCTAATTATGTATATTCATATTACACTTTTAAGAAAATGTATAAAAGTATAGAAGATATTTATAGTTTTGATGATATTAAGTGCGCTTATGAAGTGATTAAACAATATAAAGATAATCCAATAGAAACAAATAAAGAACATATTAAGAATATTCAAAATAATATTTTAAATAATGATAAATATAAATGCCCTAATTGTGGGAAAGTATTAGTTTTGAAAAGTGGCAAATATGGTGAATTTTATGCTTGCCCTAATTATCCAAAGTGTAAATATACAATTAATAAGAACAAATTAAATCAAAAGTAAAAGATAGAACATTTATATTGTTATATTAATTGTTTTATGGTAAAATATTTAAGAAAATTATTTTAGTGAGGTGCCTATGAAAATAGTAGTTATAGGAGATGGAAAAGTAGGTAGAAATGTCATTCATCATCTAGCTGATGAAGGCCATAATATAGTTGTTATAGATAATGACCCTAAAGTTGTTGAAGATTGTATTAATACATATGATGTCCAAGGAATATGCGGAAATGGAGCTAGTTATGATGTACAAGTCGAAGCTGGTGTAGATAAGGCTGATTTATTAATTTCGGTTACTACCAACGACGAAATGAACATTTTATGTTGTTTAGTAGCTAAAAAAATAGGAGCTAAACAAACTATAGCTAGAGTACGTAATCCAGAATATTCACATCAAATCTATATGATGAGGGAAGAATTAGGTTTATCTATGACAGTTAATCCTGAATTAGATTCAGCTACTGAGATTACTAGAATGCTTAGATTCCCTAGTGCAATTAAAATTGATACATTTGCAAATGGTAAAGTAGATTTAGTTGAAATTAAATTAGAAGATAATAGTCCTTTTGTTGGAAAGACACTATTTGATATTCACACTAAATATCAAATCAATTTCTTAATTTGTGCTGTTGTAAGGGGAGAAGAAGTATTCATTCCTAAAGGAAAATTTACACTTGAAGCTAATGATAGAATTTATTTAACTGCCAATATCTTAGATTTAACTAATTTATTTAAGAAATTAGACATTTTAAAAGAAAAAATAAAAGACGTTATTATTATTGGTGGTGGCAAAGTAGCTTATTATTTAATCCCTCAATTAGATAAATTAGGTATTAAAGTAAAAGTTATTGAAAAAGATGCTAATAGATGCTTAATGCTTAGTGAAGCATTTAAAAATGCAATGATTGTTAATGGAGATGGTACAGACCAATCATTAATGCTAGAAGAAGGTATTGAATCTTGTGATGCAGTAATTAGTTTAACAGGTATGGATGAAGAAAACATCATTATGAGTATGTTTGCACAAACTAAAAATGATGGTAAGATCATTACTAAAGTTAATAGAGCATCATATAGCGCAATATTACAAACTGCAGGACTTGATAGTATTATTTCACCAAAAGATATTTCAACTAACCATATAATTCGTTATGTCAGAGGTATGAAAAACACTAAAGGTAGTGAATTTAGAACATTATACCGTTTAGTAAATAATAAAGTTGAAGCATTAGAATTCTATATTTCTAAAGAAACTAAATATACAAATAAAGCAATTAAAGATTTAAAGATTAAAGATGATACATTAATAGCTGCAATTATTAGAGAAGGTAATGTAATAATCCCATCAGGTATGGATATGTTACTAGAAAATGACTCTGTAATTGTCATTACCACAAAACAAATCAACGATTTGGCAGATGTATTTTAGGTGATACTTAATGAATCGTAAAATGATCTTTTATACCTTAGGAACAATTATGAGACTAGAGGCGATATTGTTATTATTCCCTCTTGCTGTTTCCTTTATATATAAAGAAGGTACATATCTTTCATATATTATTCCTATTGGTGCCCTAATATTAATTAGTATATTTTTTGGAGTTAAAAAACCAGAAAAAAGTACAATATATGCAAAAGAGGGCTTTATTATCGTAGGCTTTTCATGGATAATAATGGCCTTATTTGGAGCTTTACCATTTGTTATTAGTGGTCAAATTCCAAATTATATTGATGCTGTATTTGAAACATCATCTGGTTTATCAACAACAGGTTCATCAATTCTTACTAATGTAGAGGCATTATCAAAATCAATGCTATTTTGGAGAAGTTTTACACATTGGATTGGTGGAATGGGTGTATTAGTATTTATTTTAGCTATTATGCCATTAAGTGATGCTAGAAGTATTTATATTCTTAGAGCTGAATCTCCAGGACCACAAGTAGGTAAACTTGTATCTAGAGTAAAAGTCACTGCTAGAATTTTATATTTAATCTATATAGCATTAACAATATTACAAATAATATTCTTATCATTTGGTGATATGGATTTCTATGAAGCAGTAGTACACTCAATTGCAACTGCTGGTACTGGTGGTTTTGCAATTAAGAATACAGGACTTGCTTGTTATAGCGCATATTCACAAATTGTAATTACTATATTTATGGTATTGTTTGGAATTAACTTTAATATTTTCTATTTCTTATTAATAGGTAACTTCAAACAAATATTTAAAAATGAAGAATTTAAGTACTATATTGGTATTTATGCAACTGCATCATTAATTATCGCACTTAACCTATTCTTTACAATGGGTAATGTAATGGATAATTTAGCAGGTTTAAATATTAATTATGGTAATTTTGGCACTAGTTTGAAGCATTCTTGCTTCCAAGTAGCAACAGTAATGACAACTACTGGTTTCTCAACAGCTGATTTTAATTCTTGGCCAATGCTATCAAAGACGATTTTAGGGTTATTGATGTTTGTGGGTGCGAGTGCTGGTTCAACTGGCGGAGGCATCAAAGTATCTAGATTTGTTATTGCATTCAAATCTGTAATTAGAAATATTAAAAAATTATTACATCCTAATAGCGTTGAATCTATAAAGTTTGATGGTAAACTTTTAGATGAGGATGTTGTAAGAGGAACTAATAATTACTTTATTACTATAGCAGCAATATTTATTGTATGTTTATTCTTGATATCATTTGATAAAGGTGGAGATTTCGAAACTAACTTTACAGCTGTAACTGCATGTTTAAATAATATTGGACCTGGTTTTGGTAAAGTTGGTGCTGCAGGAAATTATGCATTCTATTCATATTTTTCAAAGATTGTTTTAACATTTGCAATGCTTATAGGTAGATTGGAAATTTACCCAATATTATTGTTATTCTATCCAAAAACTTATATAAGGAGATAAAAAAATGGCAAAAATTAAGTTTTCATTAGGTGAACACAAAATTGGTTATGATTTTTGGGAGTCAAAAAGAAGTTTATTTGAAGCGTTTTATGGAGCATTCTATGATTTCATTAATGCAAGAGAAGATGGAAAAGAAGATTTAGCTAAGAACAATATTAAATCAAAAGAAGATTTTTATGCTTTTGCTGATTGGTATGCTGGAGGAAGAGATAATTGCTACGCAATTGGTTTTGCTTTCTATAAATATTATCTAACAGTGGATCCTGATAATAAAGGTGATTTATCAACTCAACCTACAGATACATTCTTAGGTTATTGCTATCATAACGGAAAATTCTTAGATTTCCTTAATTTCTTGTTATCATTCTTCCCATATTGGAGAAATGATGAAACATGTACTTGTTTTAATCCTTATAATAAAGGTGATATGTTCTTTAATTCTAGTTGGGCAGTATTAGTTGACACATCAAAATTATTCTATTTTGATAGCGAGACAGTATTCCATTGGATTACATTTAGAATTAAATATTGTGTAGATAATATTCCAGGAACATTCAAGAATGAATTTAAAGATGAAATTGAATACAAAGGTAAAATTACATTACCAAGACCAAGAGTATCTGGATATGAATTTAAAGGATGGTTTGATAAAGAAGGAAAAGAATATAAAGAAGCAACTGATGAAGATTTAGAATTAACTGCTAAATTCATTAGAAAAGACTTCTATACATATTGGGAAAAAGAAGAACCTAAGATTGTTAAGGTTCCAAATCCAAATTACAAATTAATTGACCCACTATAGAAAGGTTTGCACATCTGTGCAAATCTTTTTAAATAATTTATATTAATAAAGATATTTATTTTATTTACTTTTAAATTTTTTATTGTATAATATAAAAAAAGAGGAGAAATATGAAGAAGATATTTGTTATATTAGTTTTGATTTTATTCTGCACTTTAGTTTCATGTGAAAAGCAATGTGAACATGATTTAACAGACCCTACTTGTACTGAACCTGCGATTTGCAAAATTTGCGGTGAAGTTGTAGGCGAAGCTAATGGCCATGTAACATATGATGAGACTAAAGACCCAACTTGTGAAAGATATGGAATAAAAACATTTAAATGCTATTTCTGTGATTATACAGAGGATGTAATTATACCTGCTCTAGGTCATTCATATGGGGATTGGATTGAAGAAGTTCCTGCAACTTGCTATGAAGATGGTGCTGTTGGACATTATGAATGTGCAACTTGTCATAAATATTTCGACAAAGATTTTAATGAAATTTCATCTATTAAAATTATGCAAATAATGCATGAATTTAGCAGAGGTTTATGTATTCATTGTGGCGAAAAATTAAATCCTGATTCAACATATGAAAATGGTTTTTCATATCATGGAAAATTAAAAGTTGTTGGTCCTGATTTAGTTGATGAATATGGAGAAAAGTTCCAACTTATTGGTTTATCAACACACGGTTTACAATGGTATGCCAATATGGTAAATTATGATACATTTAGATCATTAAGAGAAGAATTTGGTATTAACGTAATTAGATTATCTTTATATTCTTCTGAAGGTGGATATTGTGAATGCTCACCAGAAAAGAAGAAATCACTATATCAAACAGTATGTAACGGTATTGATTATTGTACAAGTTTAGATATGTATGTTATTATTGACTGGCATATGTTAGGTGCAGAAAATGTAAATGATAAGAATCCTTTATATTATAAGGATGAAGCTAATGAATTCTTTGCACAAATCACTGAACAATACAAAGATCATAAAAATCTTTTGTTTGATATTATGAATGAACCTTGTGGAACAACTACTTGGAAAGATTGTAAAGAATATGCTAATTTAGTTATCCCAACAATTAGAGAAAATAATGATGGTGTTATTTTAGTAGGAAATCCTCATTGGACAGCTGATTTAAAGAGTGTTATGGCTGATCCATTAACTGGTTATGAAAACATTATGTATTCTTACCATTTCTATGCTGGTGACGGAAATAATTCATTTGATGTAACAAGTGCTTATAAAAAAGGTTTACCAGTATTTATATCTGAACATGGTGGA
>JAZLLM010000091.1:0-14999 GCA_045598145.1 Bacilli bacterium
ATAGTAAAATAACAGGAGATATAAATATGTTTACTTTAGAATGGTATTTATGGTTATTAATATCAGCTATTATTATAATCACTCTAACAATACTTTCATTAAAACTAAAATGGAATATAAAAACAGTTACATACATTATGTCAGGTATTTGTATTGTAAGTGAATTAGTTAAAATATTTTCTCATATGCAGCCTTTAAATGATGAAGAAGGCTATGTAATTATGCGTTATGCCCTACCACTTCATTTGTGCTCCATATTTATCTTTGTAATATTTTATCTTGCCTTATCAAAGAATGAAGAAAGAAAAAAGATTTTAATTAGTTTCTTAGTACCTATTGGTATAATAGGTTCATTAATTGCTTTACTTCTTGCAACATCAGGAGTTGATTTCAAAGCTCCTTACGCATATCAAGCATATATTTATCATGCATGCTTGTTATGGTATTCTTTATATTTTGTTTTAACTAAGCAAGTAGATTTAGGCAAAAAAGCATGGATTAGAAACCTAATTATATTATTCACTCTAGCTATCGCTATGATTTGGGTTAACGGTGCTTTATATGATGATGGATCATATAATGTTAACTTTATGTTCTTAGTTAGACCACCAGCTGAAGGTTTGCCTTTACTAAATTTAAAGCATGGTTGGTATGCATATTTTGCTCATCTTGCATTTTTAGGAATTCTCTTAGAGACTTTGTTCTCATTACCTTATATATTAAAAGAAAGAAAATTAAGAAAAGAAAATATATGATTGAAGAAAAAATAATAAAGAAAAACAATAAAGAATTGCTAGGCACTTATGAACACTTTGGCTGGAAAAAGCAAGAAAGTGATAAAATTAGTTCAAGTGAAATTTTACTTGTAAGAGATGATAACATGCCTTACTTTAAAGAAATAAAGACATTAGAACTAAAATATGAGGAATTACAATCTGAAATAATCAAGCCATACAAATTAATTATGCCACTTTTCATCTTCTTAGCACTAATGCTTATAATACCAGGCTTAGTATATAAGATTGTGGTAAACAATCATAATGCAAGAATTGAAGAACCAAATAATATGGTTTATGAAAAAATGGAAGAAGTTTTAGATAAAGCAAATAGATATGTTAATGTATAAAAAAGGAGTAATTTTAAATTACTCCATTTTTTTATAATACTTTTGATAAGAATTCAACTAATCTAGGATTATCTTTATTTTTAAATACTTCTTCTGGTGTGCCACTTACGCTTATTACACCATTATCCATAAAGATTATTTTACTAGCAATTTCTTTCGCAAAACCCATTTCATGAGTTACTAAAACCATAGTCATACCTTCATTAGCTAAGTCCTTCATTAGTTCTAAAACTTCTCCTACCATTTCTGGGTCTAATGCGGATGTAGGTTCATCAAACAACATTACTTTAGGACTCATCATTAAAGCTCTAATGATGGCAATACGTTGCTTTTGACCACCTGATAAAGTAGATGGATATGCATCTTTCTTATCTACTAAATTTATACGTTTTAATAATTCAAGTGCTTTATTATTAATATCTTCTTTTATTTCTTTTTTATCACTTTCTAAAACATATAAATCTTTTTTGTTTTTCTTAAATACATTAGCAAACTTAATAAAGAAATTCTTTCTTTTTTTAGTTTTATATTCATGTAATTTAATATGAAGTGGTGCTAAAGTGATATTATCTATTACAGTTTTATTATTAAACAAATTGAAATGTTGGAAAACCATGCCAATCTGTTCTCTATGCTTATTAATATCAACTTTAAAGTCAGTTATATCTACTCCATCAAAATATATACTTCCACCACTTGGGTCTTCCATACAATTTAAACATCTTAAGAATGTAGATTTACCAGAGCCAGATGCACCGATTATAACTATCTTTTCACCTTTTTTAATATCTAAATCTACTCCTTTTAAGACTTCATTATCACCAAACTTTTTAGTAAGGCCTTCAACTTTTATAATTACTTCTTCCATAAATTATGCACCAAATGCTTTCTTATGTTTTGTAGCGTGATTTCTGTCACTCTTACTAAATGCTTTTTCAATTAGTCTTACTAATAAAGTAATTATTAATACTAATACGATATATATTAAACCTAAAACTAGATATGGTATTACATATTCATATTGTTGGTTCGCTGATGCAATATCTTTTACTGCTTTAGTTAAATCAGTTACAGTAATAAAGCTTAATACTGATGTTTCTTTTATTAAAGCAATGAACTCATTACCCAAAGTTGGAAGAATATTTTTTATTGCTTGAGGGATTACCACTTTAAACATTGTGGTAACATAGCTTAAGCCTAAAGCCCTACCAGCTTCCATTTGTCCATAATCAACTGAATTAATTCCACTACGCATAATCTCAGACACATAAGCACCAGAATTAAGTCCAAATACTATTATACCAACCATCTCTTTATTTACTCCCTTTACACCAATTAAAGGAAGCACTACATAATATGCAATTAATAACTGTACAACGATTGGTGTACCTCTAAACAAATCCACGTAGAAATCACAAATCTTTTCTAAGACTCTTATAATGAATTTGTATTTAGGAGATACTTTAATAGATGCAATTATAGTTCCTATAATTATACCTATTAATAAACCAAATACAGCTACCTTAACAGTTACTAATAAACCTTGTAGTAAAAGATCTTGGTGGTTTGAATTTTGCATCTTCTCAATAAAGATGCTCCACTTAAGTTTAAAATCCATTCTTATTATTTGTTGTAAGATGCAATAATAGCATTAGCAGGATCGCCGTCAACGATAATTCCATATAAATTACCATTAATAATATCATAAGCAGCTAAAGCAGCAGTTTCATAACCAACGCTTTTAACATTTTTAAATTCTGCTAAGAAATCACCTGATGTTGTACCATTTTGGTAACCAAATGATTTATTACTTAATCCATTTAATACTTTTACAACATCATCATAAGTCTTACATTCATCAAATTCTGTATTATCACCACTAACGATTAATTTAAGTGATGCATTATAATATTTATCTGTAAATCCATATGCACTTCTATCTTCAGATACAGTCATTCCAGCCATACCCATATCAATATATCCAGCATCAATTGCAGGTAGAATTGCATCAAAATCAATATTCATAATAATAAGTTCTAAATTCATCTTCTTGCAATAACCGTTAGCAATTTCCATATCTAAACCATAGATTTTACCATTACTAATATATTCAAAAGGTTCCCATGGACAGTTAGTTCCTACTACGAACTTACCTTCACCAGTTTTACCTTCACTAGCAGATCCACTACCATCACCAATAAATGAATAACCTTCTTTTTCACCTTTTCCTTCAAAGTATTTAGCCTTGATAGCATCAAAAGTTCCGTTATCTTTAATTTCTTTTAAATATGCATTAAAGCTTTCTTTTAATTCAGTATTATTTAAACTCATAGCGAAAGCATATTCTTCATCAGATAAGCTAATATCAATAAGCTTTAAATTATCCTTTGAATTGTTCTTTGAACCACAGCCAGCAAGTAAGGCAAGCATCACAACTAATACAACTAAAACTAAAAACATACTTTTCTTTTTCATTTTTCATTCTCCTTCTTCTTTTAGAAATTAGTACGTATAAAAAAAGCCCTTGGGCTTTTTTAAACCCAAGGACGATTATAATCGTGGTACCACCTTGTTTTATTAGAACATAAAATTCTAACCTCATTAATCTTATAACGGAGACAGCCGGAGACTCTACTCATTTCAAGTTCAATTCAAGGACACGTTCACATTCACTTATTTCTACCTTTCACCAAACGTAGATCGCTTTTCCAATAGTTAAATATTACTACTTCCTATCATCATTTTTGTTACTATAATTTTATCACACCTAAAAACAAAAAATAAATAGTTTTTATTATTTTTATTTTATGAAAATGTTTTACTTATATATTTTTTCTTAAAATATATTCTAAAAGCAAGCAAAATAATTAATTATTTAACTGAACATATCTTCACTGAATATATATTAAGTTAGATTATGCTCTTTATTTATTAAATTAGTAAAAAACATTTATTTAAACATACTATTGACTACTACTTTAAAAATATATAAAATAATCTTTAAAATACATAACTAACCTTGTAAAAATAAGAGAATTATGCTAAAATATTTAACGTATCAAGAGAAAATAAAAAGGAGAAAATTTTTATGATTTATAAAACAATTGATAACTATAAAGAAGCTACAAAAGACTTCTTAGAAAACGAAAAGCAATTCCATTTAGGAGTTATCCCAACTGAGCAATCAAATCCTATCACTAAGAATTTAAGTGCTACAATCGCTAAAGATACTGCTGAAGGTGTTAAGACAATTTTTAACGCTGATAAGTATATCGCTAAAGTAGCTGGTGGACAATTTGATACTCCTGAATTCAATGCATTCGTTGATGACATCAAGAGATGTATGGATGAAAGAAGAAAAGTTGTTTTCTCAAGCGTTGGTGCTTCTGGAAGAATGGCTATTCAAATGGATGGTGCATGGAGAAAGTTCTGGCAAGATTTAGTTGCTAAAATACCAGCACATCGTTTTGAATTCTTAGAAATGGCTGAAGTTGTATCTAGTTTCACAACTGGTGGAGATAGAGCTTTAGTTAGATCAGTAGAAAACTTTGAAGACTACATGACATTCGGTGCAAAACAAGTTGATGAAGCAGAAATGAAACCTGGTGATGTTTTAGTAGCATTATCTGAATGTGGTTTATCTGCATCAATCAATGGTTCAGCTGTTAGAGGCTATGAATTAGGTATTAAGACTTATTACTTATTCTGTAACCCAGAAAAGATTTTAAGAAAGTACTTAGACAGAGCAAGAGCTGTATTTGAATGTTTAGATGAATATAACAAGAATAAGAAAAAAGGAATTGACAATGGTAAATACATCGTTAAAATTCCTCTATTCGTAGGTAACATGGCTGTATCTGGTTCTACTCGTATGCAAGTAACTACAGTTGAATTATTAGCTGCTGGTGCTGCACTAGAAGTAGCTGCAAACAGATGGTTAAAAGAAAACTTAACTGAACAAGAATTAGCAGTATTAAATTGTGAATTCTTAGAATTAGCTGATTACGCAGATGCATTCACTTCTTTAAATAAACAATTAAAGAGTGGTAAAGCTCTTAAAGGTTTAGCTAAGATGGTTGAATTTGAAGCTAACACTTACAATCAAAAAGGTTTAGTTACTTATATCACTCATGATTATCTATTAGACATCATGACAGATACTACTGAACGTCAACCTACATTCACTCTTCCTCCATTTAGAAAATTCAATGATAAGGAAAGTGAAGTATCTTGGGCTTACATTAAAGACCCTCTATATCCAAATGAAGTTGCTTGGCAACAATTATTCCGTCGTCCTATCAAAGGCTTAGAATGGACTAAAGAAGACTACATCGAAATGAAGGCTTCACAAGATATCATTAACAACCCTCCAAAAGTAGCTGGAGCTGAAGTATTAGAATATGTTATCGGTAATGAAGATGATCCATCAAGATATTCTCGTCCATGCTCTAACTTAGTATTAATCGACATCAATGGTTCTGCTACTCCTGAAATCGTTAAATGGTGGAAGGAAGAAAGCAAGAAATATTCTGGTGCTTTAGTATTAAGATTTGGTCAAATCCCAGCTGAAAAGATTGACAAGAATGAAATCAGAGTTCCAGTTGAACTTCCAAGAACTTGTACAGATATCTTATACCACTTATTAGTTAAGGTTGCATTCAATGCTATCTCTACTGGTACAATGGCTAAGATGGGTCGTGTATGGGGTAACTGGATGATTCAAGTATTACCTACTAACAAGAAGTTAATCGATAGATCATCAAGAGTTATTGCATCACTTGCAAATATTGAATATGAAAAAGCAGTTGAAGAATTCTTTATTTCATATTACAATAGAAAACCTGAAGATGAATATAGAGAAAGCTACGTTGTAGAAACATTAAAGAGATTAGGCTTTGATCCTAACGCTGATATTAAATAGAAGACAAAAAGGAAACACTTTATAAGTGTTTAATAAGTGAATATTATTATAAATAAAATAATTCATCTTTTAAATATTAATATGTAATTAAAAGCATCTACTATTTATCATAGTAGATGCTTTTTTAGTACACTATTATTTAACAAATTTATATTTCCCTTTACCTACACCCCTTACAGGTTCGATCAAACCCATTTCAAGCATTTTCTTTATTAATTCTGAAATATTAGAAGGTGCTAAATTAATTTTTTTACAAATATCATTTCTACCAAAATAAATACTATCTTTAAATATATTATATATATTAATAATATTGTTTTTTGTTAAAACATTAAGTTTAAATTGTTCTAAATGTTTTTCAATGTCCTGACTTTTATCTTCAATGTCCTGACTTTTATCTTTAATATCTTGATTAACTATATAATCAATACTCAAATATCTATTTTTTAAATCGTGTTTTTCGTTAAATAATAAGTTTTCAATAAAATCTTCTAAGTATTTTGTTGTTTCAAATATATTTTTATTTACATTAGTATAATTGGCTCTTACTAATGAGTTTCTAAAATACCATGCATTTTTCGCAAAAACATCATTCGTAACATTATAGCCAAGTTTTCTCAAATATAATATAAAAAATACACATGTTGTTCTTGTGTTTCCCTCTCCAAAAATATGGATTTGCCATAAGTTTGCTACAAAACGAGCAAGATGGGAAACTATTTGTTTTTTAGATAACCCATTATATTTAAAATCTTTTTCACAATTTAAATCATATTCTAAAGTTTCTTTTAAATCAAATGCATTACCATATGTTACAGTATCACCATTTAACACCCATTCTTTTTTGGTAATATTATAATCTCTTACTTTACCAGCATGATCATATATCCCAGCAAATAATTGCTTATGAATATTAATATAGGTTACAGGGGAAAAAACAAATGATTTTTCTTGCAATATTTTTGCAATTCTAACAGAAACCAAGTCAGCTTCTATAGTTCTATCATCACTTATTTCTTCTTTTTTATGATAATAATTTTGAATTAATTCACTAGCTTCATCAATTGATATATCTTCTTCAATATTTTTTACAGCCAATTCTTCCAAATACTTTGACGTTTTTAATCCATCAACTTCTTGTAATCCAATCGCCGTATACCAAGAATATCCAATTTCTTTTTTATTGTTTTTAGGTGAAGTTAAATATTTATCATAATCGTTTATACTCATTTTAAAACTCCAATAAATTAATTAAACTTTGACTCATCATAAATATCAATCAATTTAACTTTTATGTTTCTTTTAGCAATCAATTCAAAATTTTTTTTAAACAAAGAATCATTATTTTGAATATAATCTTTTTCTATAGTTATTTTTTCATCAATTTTATAAAGATAAACTGGACATTTAATACTATCAAAATAGATATGTTTGTCATGAATAGATATTCTATCTGATTTACCGCCAACACCTATAGCATATTCTTTTGAAGAATAAAAAGTAGAATCTTCGCTAATATATTCAATCTTATCTAATGAGCCAAAATAGAATTCATTATCTTTTATATCAGTAATTAATAAAGCTCTATATGGAAAATGTACTCCACCGCCTAGACAAACCCAACCATTATCTTTGCAAACTTTCATAAATTCATCCATAATTTTAAATGGATCTGTACTAAAAGGTGCTTTAAGATGCGCTTTTAAACTGTATTCAGTATCATTATTTTCATTATTATTTTTAACATCTAAAGAAAAAGGAATTTTTTTCTCATCAACAGATTTCTTTAAAAATAATCTTATTGCAGTTGATAAATCCATACCTATTTCATCAAATAATTGAATAGCTTTTTCTTTTAAATCATCTTCTACTCTAACTTGAACAAATGACATATTAGACCTCCATATACATATATATTTTAGCATAATGTCATTACACTGTCAATACGAATATATATTTAAAATACAATTAATATTTTTAAAAGATCCCTTAGTAAACTCCACATTAAAAGTGTTTCCTTTTTTTCAGCAAGAATTGTTTCTATATTGTATGCATAAATTTCTATATATGAATCACTTAATAATTTTGGATAATGATATCTTATTTCCGCTGGTGTAATTTTGTCTCCAGTAGTAATATCAATTTTTATATCTACGTTTAATTGCATAACATTTTTCATAACAATATCTCTAAAATGTTCCTTATTTGTTCTTCTAAATGAAAAAAAGAAGCATATTCCATAAGTAAGGGTATATTTTTATAATTTGACCTACAATATATTTTAAAGGCATCAATAATAACACGAACATCAATCTCTTTCTTTTTTCTTAAGATATCACAAAGAGTTCTTTCAGGATTATAGCATCTAACTTTATTATTCATTGCAGTTGCTACAATATCTATTCCAATATCATAATCATTACTTTTAATACAATGAATTCCTTCATTTGAAGGTCCAGTTGAATTATATCCAGTTGGAAAAGTTAAATACATTTGATTAGGAATGACATCCGTTAAATGTAATAAATATAAAGCCGAAAGAGATGAAAATACACCACGTTTGTATCTTGATTGGATATTAAAATATTCATCATCAAGAGTTGATGGCAAAATATAGACTCCAGTATCTGATTTTAAAAGTTTCCCTTTATTAACAAGATAAATTAGTACTTGTCTTTTAATATTATTTTCATCAGCAAGTCTCGATGTGATAATACCATTATTATTTTTTGCGATTTTAATTGCTAATTCACATTGATTCACAAAATCACCTCTTTACTATTACGCTTTATATTATATCTAAAGAAAGCGTATTTGTCAATAATATTTCCATATCATATTACAATAGAAAACCTAAAGATGAATATAGAGAAAGCTACGTTGTAGAAACATTAAAGAAATTAGGCTTTGATCCTAACGCTGATATTAAATAAAACTAAAAGGTATAGACTATAATTCTTCCACAAGTTGTGGAAAAATTGAGATTTTGTCTTTATAAATCTGATAAAATCTCTCCATATATCTTAAATTAACTACAGACAACCATTTAACATTAGGTAAATTAGAAATTAATTCAATGCTCAATGAATCATAAAATCTAGACCCATAAGTTGCTTTAAAAGAATTATTTGAAATATCTTTTCCAAGTTCATAATAAAATTTAAGCATTTCACTATTAACACTTATAGCAGCTTTAATTTGTGCTTGTTTATATTTTTCACTTAAATTAATAACCCATGTTTTAAAATCATCATTAATTAATTTATCATACATGTTTCGCCTCCGAATATTATATAATTTTTATATTAGAAATTCAATAAATCCTTTATCCAAGTGTTATAAAGAACAATTTTTATTGTTATCTCTTCATTATTATGCATAGAATTATATATTTAATCATATGTATCATATAAACTGCAAGTTATATTTTTACTTTACTAATTTATTATACTATAAAACAAAATGTAAGTATAAATATTATATAAAATATAAAAACTCTAGTTCGTGAATTAACTAGAGTTTTATAAAATATAAAGAAAGAATAATAATATTCATCTTTTACAAATTATTTTTCAAATTTTTTAAGTAAACTCATTTTAGTCTTTTCTTTTTTACCACTATATGGGTGTTCACGCAAAGAAAGATTGAAATGAGTTTTTCCTCTTAATACAGTTTGTGGGTGAGTAAATTCCATAAATCCCCATTTACCATGATATGCACCCATACCAGAGTGACCAGTGCCATTGAAAGGAACTCCCTTAACCATCATATGAACACATACTTCGTTGATACATCCTCCACCATATTGTTGAGTTCTCATAACTTTATTTGCCCACTTAATATTTTTAGTAAATACATATAATGCAAGTGGATGTTCACGATCAGCCATTATATTTAATATCTTATCTACTTCATCATCCTCATATTTAACTACAGGAAGTATTGGGCAAAATAGTTCATGTCTAACTAAATCATCGTTTTCATCAATTGGATATAAAATTGTTGGTGAAAACTTACAAGTTTCCTTAACACCTTTACCACCAAAATATATTTTATCAGAATATTGCTTAGATATATTTTCACATTTTTCAAATACTTTTAATGAAATTAATTTAGGGTATTCTTCATTTTCTTCTGGTTTATCGCCAATTTGACGAATGAATTCAGCTTTTAAAGCACTTAAGAATTCATCTGCTATTTCTTCAGCTACAGCGATTTGGTTTATATTAATACATATTTGTCCTGCATTACAAAGTTTAAAGAAAGCTATTTTTCTTGCTGCATCTTTAATATCAGCGTCTTTTCTAACTAGGCACCAATTACCTGTTTCTCCACCTAATTCTAAAGCAACTGGAGTAAGATTCTTTGATGCTTCTGCCATAACGTGTTTTGCCACATTAGGTGAACCAGTATAGAATATCTTATCAAATCTTTCAGCTAGACATAAATCAGCTATATCATGACCACCATCAATTAAAGTAACGTATTCTTTATCAAATGTTTCTTCAATAAATTTCTTTAATACTAATGTGCATGCTTGTGATTTTGAACTTGTCTTAATAACTGCAGTATTACCTCCAGCGATACTTGCAAGTAATACACCAATAGTTAAAAGAATAGGGAAGTTAAATGGGCTAATAATTAAACTTACACCATAAGGCATTTTATATACTTTAGTTTTAGTGCTAGGAAAACACATAAGACCACTATAATGTTTTTCTGGTTTTGCCCATCTCTTTAGTCCTTTAATAGTTTCATTTATTTCCACAATAATAGGACCTATATCACAAAGGTATGCTTCTACTTTGCTTCTTCCTAAGTCTTCATATAGTGCTTTTTCAAATTCTTCTTCATAAGCTATAACAGCTTTCTTTAATTTCTTTAATTGTTCTAATCTAAACTTTATATCTAATGTTTTACCAGTTTTAAAGAAAGCTCTTTGATTTTCTACTATGTTATGTATTTCGTTTTCAGTAAACATATTTTTTCTCCTTACTTATTGATTTCATCAAGTACAGCGTATATTTGTTTATTTGTTAGTACTATAGGAGCTGAATAATTTATTGAATCTAGGGCAACTCCTTTAGCTATTGTTTTATAATCTTCTTTTTTTATAAATCCTTTATTTTCAAATGCACACAAATTAATTAGCTTATCGATTTCATTAAGTAATTTATCACAAGCTAAATCATCACTTTCATCTTTACTATATCCACAATACCTAGATAATTCTGCTAATTTAGTTATGCATTTATTCTTTTGCATATTCATAACAGGTATTAATGACATTGCAATTGCATTACCATGTGGGATATGATACTTAGCACCTATCGTATGAGCAAAGGCATGAATGTAACCAGCTAACTGTTTGTTTATTGCATTACCACCATAATTAGCTGCTAGAGTCATATTAGCTCTAGCTTTTATATTTTTAGAATCATCAATTAAGACTGGTAGGTTTTCTAATACTAATTTAACACATTCCATACTTTTGATTTTATCTTCTTCTTTAACTTTTACGCTAGATACTACACCTTCTAAACCATGACTTAAAGCATCTATACCACAAGATAGAGTAATATTTCTAGGTGCATTAATAGTTAATTCACTATCTAATATAACACCTATTACATTTAGCCCTACTACAACTGTAGCTACTTTCTTTCCCTTTTGATTAGTAACTACTGAACCTACTGTAATTTCAGCTCCAGTACCTGCAGTTGTGGGAATAGTAATAATAGGTATGGTTTTTTCTTTCACAAACAAGAACTTCTTTAATAAAGATGCTGATTTCTTCTTTTTTAATTTACCACCAGCTGCAATTATCTTACAAGAATCCATAACTGCACCACCACCTAAAGCAATTATGCAATAAGCATCTATTTCTTCTAATGCTTTTCTTCCACCATCAATTATTTCAAGGTTAGGTTCAGATGATATATTATAATACATATCATAATATATACCATCTTCCTTTAAAGAATCTAAAATCTTTTCATGTAAACCTAATGAATAAATAGTTTTATCAGTAACAAGTAAAACACGTTTAAACCCATATTTATTTATAATATTAATTACATCTTTTCTTGATCCAAATCCACTAATCATTTCCGGATTAGGTAATTTTACTTTTCTAATTACTTTACCAGGTAATTTTCTTATTATTGCTCTTGTATGAAATAACATATAACGCCTCTACTTATTTATTATTTTCTAATTTTTCTGCTTCTAATAAAAGTCTATCACAATAATTTTTAAATTGCTCTTGCTCTTCCTTATTCAAACAACTCATAACATTAGTTAACCAATTATTATGGATATCTAAAAGATTACCTACTTTATTACGTCCTAATTCAGTTAATGATAATCTTTTTATTCTTTTATCATTTTCATCTATTGATCTATTAACACATGCTTTCTTTTCTAATGATAATAGCGCTTTACCAATAGTTGTTTTATCAATCTTTAAAGCAATTGATACATCATCTTGCGAACACGCATCGTGTAAATAGATGTATGAAGATATCATTACTTCTGTTTCTGATAAATCTTGCATACGTATCTTCTGATGATTAAATTCTTTACTGCACCTTATTAAAAGATTTAATGTTTGGTAATCCATATATTCACTCCTAATTAGTAGAACTTTCTACTAATATTATAGCATAATTTTAATATATTAACAAAATATAAAACAAAAAAGAAAGCAATTAACTTTGCTTTCTTTATAATAATCTTTATGATAATAAATCATTAGCATTTTGATAGAAAAGATAATTAGTAATTTCATAACCAAATTTTTTATACACTATGTCATAAGCTTCACTTAAGTCATAATCTCTATTTTCGTGACAATCACTAGCAATAAAACTTACTAAGCCATCTTTGATATAATTTAATACTTTTCTCTTTATTTTTTTACCATACCTACCAACAATACTACTTGCATTAACCTGGATAAGTGCACCTTGTTTTATTACATCATATATTCTGTCTTTATTAATATAATTATATCGTTCCACATGTGCTATAATTATTTTTTTATCTAGTAGGCTTGCATTATATACTACTTCGCCAATATCAATTTCAGAATTATAATTAAATTCCAGAAGATAATAGTTTGTATTATTTAAAGATATTATTTTACCTTCTTCTAAATAATTTTTAAAAGAATCTAGATTTTTTATATAAATTTCTTGGCCCAATAATAAATCAATATCTAAATTATCTTTTTCTATTTTTTCATTTAAAATATCATAAACATATTTTATTCTTTTTACTGGAGTTTCAAATTTTACATCTCGATAGTGAGGAGTAAGCATTATTTTAACACAACCTGCACTAATAGCATTTTTAATCATGTTGATAGATTCATCAAGACTAGATGAACCATCATCCACATTCGGGATAATATGAGAATGAATATCAAATATTAATCTATTTTTTTTCATCTTCTGAATCATCCTTTGAATAATAATAATAATAATAATAATAATAATAATAATAGTTTCTATCATTATAATCAAGATAAGTCGAAGAAACTTTAGGATTATATTTTGTAAAAACAGCTCCTAATACATTAATTTTATTAGTATTCAATAATTTCATTGCTTCCATAACATATTTCTTTTTTGTTGAACCATATGCTACCACAAATAAAACTCCATCACTTAAAAGGGAAATATGTAAATAATCACTTATTAAATTTATCGGTGAACAATCTAAAATAATATAATCATATTCATCACGTAATTCAGAAATTAATGACTTCAAAATATTACTAGTTAAAATTATTGATGTATTCTTAATATTGTGGCCCTTAGTTATTATATCCACATTATCATATTTAGTTTTTACAATTAGTTCTTCTTTCTTTACTTTTCCCAAAATATAATCATCTATTCCATACTTATTTTCAACCTTAAATATTCTATGAAGATGGCCCCTAAAAAAATCAAAATCAAAAACTAATACTTTTTTACCACTCATTCCTAGTCCAACAGCTAAATTAGATGATGTTGTACTTTTGCCTTCATTTTCAATACTAGATTCTACTTGAATAACTTTTTTACCTTCTACACCTAAATATAAAATATTATCTTTAAGTCTTGTATATTGTTCAATTATTTTACCATATCCTAAACTATCTTTATAATCAAAAACTATAGTTTCATTTTTCAAAAATTGATTTTTTCTCTTATTTTTTAATATCATTTTTTTACTCCTATAATTCAATCAGGTATAGAAGCCAAAATATCTATATTATATTCCTTCTCAAAATCTTTTTTAGATGTATAAGTATCATTTATAATATATTTTAATATTATAATACCTAAAGATATAACAAGACCGATACAAGCAGCTATTAAAACTACTTTTAATGCTCCTCTAGTAGCTATTGTTTCGATTTCTCCAGGAAATTCTTTCAACTTATTATTAAGAATTGTATATTCGGGATTACCTTCACTATCTAATTGATTTGAGCATTCAATTGCACTATCCATTACAGCCTTAGCTATTTCTTTACTTAATTCATCATTAGTAGATTTTGCGGTTAAAGTTATAATCATGGATTGCTGAGAAATATTAAAAGTAACCGAATCTTTAATTTGTTTTTTGGTTATATCAGGATATTCATTTACTAGTTTTGAATATGCCTTCGTAATTACTGGGTCACTAACTGCAAAAACTTTAAATGTATTTGTAAGATTAACTGAATAAGAATATGCAGATGACTCGTTAGCTCCCATATTGGGCATTTCAGCTTCAACCATTCCAGTAATTGTAGTTTCATATGTTATACTTTTAATAAAAAAACCATATATAGCTCCAAGTAAAGAGCAAAATAACACAGCACATAAAATAAAAAAAACATTTTTCTTAAGTAAGAAAAGTATTTGTTTCAAAGAAATTAATTCTTCGCTCTCATTTTCTATCATAAAATTCCCTCAT
>JAZLLM010000092.1:0-41893 GCA_045598145.1 Bacilli bacterium
TTAGGCTCGCATTCTTTCTACCCTACGCTTAAACCTTGCTTCACAGCTAAAGCTCCAAGGACTCGATACTAGATGACTTGCTAGGTCTTTCTAGGTTGGATTCCCACCAACTACATTATATACACCGAACTGGCGCACCCTCTATAATATATTATAGCAAAAATAAACAAAAAATACTAGTTATTAACTAGTATTCTCTATTTATTTAAAATTAATTTTAAATTTTCTAAAAAATCAACAGCATTATATATCCAACGTTTTTGATCTACTATTTTAATTAAATATATATAATACTTTTTATTTTTATATTCAGCACTAAAATTTTCTCCACTTTCATATACCTTTTTCATAAATGCTTGAGGATTAAATTTTTCACTTACCTCTCTTGAAAAAATCATTTTAACTTTAAAATCATTTTCAGTAACTTCTTCAATGCCTAAACAATTAACCAATGAATCAAAATAACATTTGTTAATATATATCATTATTGTATCATTAATTTTTCCAAATCTATCAGTTAATTCATTAATTACTTGTTCTTTGTCTTCATATGTTTCTATTTTATTTATAATTTTGTGAATATATATCTTTATATCATCATCTGATACATATGAATCATCAATATGTTTAGAAACGTCAATAGTATGAATTTTTTTGTTTTCTTCACTTACTTCGACACCATTAATTTCATTAATGCTTTCATTTAATAATCTCATATATAAATCCATACCAATTGAGTCTATATAACCAGATTGTTCTTTTCCTAAAAAGTCACCAGCTCCTCTTATAGCTAAATCTCTTACTGCTATTTTGTATCCACTACCTAAACTAGTAAATTCTTTTATTGCATTTAATCTTTGCTCACCTTCTTTAGTTAAAACATGAGCTTTTTCATACATAAAATATGCATAAGAAATTCTATCAGTTCTTCCAACACGACCTCTTATTTGATACATTTGAGCTAATCCTAGTCTATCTGCTAATTCAACTATTAAAGTATTGGTATTAGGTATATCAATTCCTGTCTCAATAATTGATGTACATAATAATACATCATATTCATGATCAATAAAAGCTTGAACTGCATCTTCTAGTGCTGTTTTATCCATTTGTCCATGTGCAATAATCACTCTTGCTTCTGGCACCATCTTTTTAATCTTCGTATATACTCTATCTAAATCGCTTATTTTATTATGCATATAGAAGACTTGGCCATCACGTCCTAGTTCATTATAAATAGCTTCTCTTATTATTGTATCATTTTGCTCGAGAATATATGTTTGAACTGGATATCTATTTAATGGGCTTGTTTCTATTAAGCTCATTTGCCTTGCTCCCATAATTGACATTTGTAATGTTCTAGGGATTGGAGTAGCGGTTAATGTAACAACGTTTATATTATTTTTATATTGTTTTATTTTTTCTTTATGAGTTACACCAAATCTTTGTTCTTCATCTATTATTAATAAACCTAAATCTTTATATTCGATTTTATCATTCAATAATATATGAGTACCAATAATTACATCAACTTTACCCGCTTTTAAATCATTAATTATCTGCTTTTTCTTTTTTTCTGTAATTAATCTATTTAAACACTCTACTCTAACACCGTACTTTTCCATTCTTTCTTTAAACGTAAAGAAATGCTGGCGAGTCAAAATTGTGGTTGGTGCTAAGAATGCTACTTGTTTTCCATTAATAATTGTTTTCATGGCAATTCTTATTGCTACCTCTGTTTTACCATATCCTACATCACCACAAACAAGTCTATCAACTATTTTGCCTTCTTCCATATCTTTCTTTATATCATCTATGGCAGCTAATTGGTCTTTTGTCTCCACATATTCAAAATCATTTTCAAATTCTCTTTGGATTTCCTCATCTTCTTTATATTTATAACCTTGCTTGCTTTCTCTAAATGCTTGTAAAAGAATTAAATCTCTAGCTATATTTAATAGTTTTTCTTTTATCTTTTCTTTTTTCTTTTCCCATTCATTTGTCGCAACTTTAGTTAATTTTGGGATATAACCTTCTTCACCTTGGTATTTTTCCAACATATTTATATTTTCTACTGGTATATATAAATTAATATCAGAAAATTTAAGACTTATGAAGTCATTACAGAAATCACCAATCATTTTTGATTGTATTCCCAAATATTGGCCAATACCATAATCTATATGAACTATATAATCGCCAGGTTTTAAATCATCTTTTGAGTTTATAGTAATAGCTTGTTCATTAGTACTTCTATATGATGCCTTATATGTTGATTTTTTATAAATATTGGATTCATCAATGACTGATAAGTTATTATAAAAACCTATACTTATAGCATTTTCAAAATTAGTTAATAGCACTTTAGATGTATTTGTATTGAACTCTATTCCTTTAGAATTTAGTATTTCACTCATCAAATTAATATTTTCTTTTTTTGTAATATTTATTATTACACGATTATCTGAGCCTATTATTTCTTCAAGCAATATTTTTATATTGTTGTGATAATTAACTACGGAATATCCTTTTATATCAATAAATTCCATATTATGTAATTTAACATCTGAATCTACTCTCTTAAACTCACTTGTTAAAATACTACCCGGAAAAGAGAATGCTTTATAAAAATCATAATAAAAAGAAAAATCATAATTTTTATATATTGGTTTACTATCTAAAAAGTAATATAATTCGTTTATTGTTTTTTCAAAACTTTCTTTTAATTGATTTTCGTCATCAAATATTATTATTTTATCATCAGTATATTCTAATATACTATTTGTATTTTTAAATATATATTTTAAATATTTAGTAAGTCTTTCATTATATGAATAGTTTTCTATATCGTTTATATCTGTCATTATAGATAATTCTGTGCAAGAACCAATATTATGAATTACTTCTTTAGGGTCGCTAATTATAAGCTCAGTATTAGGAAATATATCAATGTTATTTATTGTATTATTTTTTAAACTTATTTGACTTGTTTTGTCATAATATTTAATATCTTCTATTTCGGTATCAAAAAATACTATTCTTATTGGTTGATTGCTATTAATTGGGAATATATCAATTATTTCACCTCGCACGCTGAAATAGCCAACAGCATCAGTTGTTGGCATTTTTCGATATCCAATTTTGATTAAGCTTTCAATTAGTTCTCGTCTGTTATAATCTTTACCGATTTCAAGATTTATTATTGCTTTTTGAAAGTCTTCTTTAGGCATCAGTTCTTTTAAAACCGAATTTATTGTAGTTACAATAACTTTTTTATCACTTTTAATTATATTACTTAATGTATTTAATCTTTCATATTCCAGTTCTTTATTAGTAGCATCGACTTCACAAGCTACAACTTCACTAGATACATACAAATTTACTTTATCATAACCTAATATTTTAGAAATGGAATCATATGCTTTTGTTGCTTTATATACATTATTAGTAACATAAAAAACAAAATTATTATCTAATAACATAGATGATAATAAATATTTGTGATTATCACTGCAATTAGTAACAAATAAATTGGTTTTTTCTTTTGCCTTTTTAACAATTAATTGAATATCCTTATTATCATTAAATAAGTTTAAAAAAGAATTCATTAATTATTATACCTACTCATCAAATTTTCAAAGCTGATTGTACAAAAATCAGCAATCATTTCATTTACTTTATCAATAAATACTGATATGATATTAAATTCATCTTTAGAAAATGTTCCTAATACATAATCTATCATATCTTTTGCATCTACTTTTGAAATACCTACCTTTAACCTTTTAATTTCTTGGGTATTTAATTCTTCAAAAATATTCTTAAGACCATTATGTCCTCCACTTGAACCATGACTTCTAAATCTAATAGTACCTACTTCCAAATCTAAATCATCGTGAATAATCAAAATATCTTCAGTTGATATATCAAAATATTTACACACTAGTTTAACCGAAGTTCCACTCAAATTCATATATGTTTGTGGTTTTATTATTATTACTTTTTCATTATTTATTAATATGTCAGTTATTTCACATTTTAAACTAACATTTAATTTAAATTTTGCATTATATTCCTTGGCTAAAGCGTCTACAAACATAAAACCTGTATTATGTCTTGTGTTAGCATATTGTTTACCAGGATTGCCTAATCCTACAATTAATTTCATTTTATGCCCTTTTGCTTTTTATAGCATTCAACAACATTTTCTAATAAACATGCAATTGTCATTGGACCAACGCCACCAGGAACAGGTGTCATTCTTGAAACCTTGCTTTCAACGCCATAAAAGTCTACATCACCAACTAAATTTCCAAGCACTCTATTAATTCCTACATCTATAACTACTGCGCCTTCTTTTACCATATCAGCAGTGACAAATTTTGGTTTACCTACTGCAGCTACAATAATGTCCATATTAGAACATATTTCTGCTAAATTTTTAGTTTTAGAATGAGCAATTGTTACTGTAGCATTTTGATTTAATAACAACATTGCTACTGGTTTACCTACTAGAACACTTCTGCCAATTACGATAGCATTTTTACCTGCTAGTTCAACATTATATTCTTTTAATAATCTCATAATTCCTTTTGGAGTACAAGGCACCATGCAATCCATATTCATAAACAATTTACCTTGATTTATACTAGTTAAACCATCTACATCTTTTTCAGGACTTATTTTATTTAAAATAGTTTGTGTATCCATAGAATTAGGTAAAGGTAATTGTAATAAAATCCCATTAACCTTTGGATCTGCATTAGCTTTTTCAATTATATCGATTACTTCTTTTTGACTAACATCTGCAGGAACGCAAATTGTTTCTGATTCGATTCCGCATAATTTACATGCTTTTTCTTTAGATGACACATACACTTTACTTGCTGGATCATCACCTACTAAAATTACTAATAATTTTGGTTGTGAAGGAAGTGTTGCTACCTCGTTCTTAACTTCTGCTTTTACTTTTTTACTAATTTCTTTACCATCAATTAAATACATAATATTATCTCCTTTATCTATTATAATTATATCAAAAACTAATGTTGTTTTCAAGGTATTAAAAAAGTATTATTAAACAATAATACTTTTAAAAAACTATTTAATATGTTTACTTAATTCGATTTCAATATCGTCTTCTTCATCTTCATCTTCATATTCATCTTCATCATCGATTTCATTGTCGCGTTTGAATTGTTCTGAAGAAACTTCTGAAGATTCATCATCATCATTAACTAAACCTAATTCTTCTTCGATATCATCTTCATCTTCAACTTTTTCGTCAATATCATCATCTGATACATAGCCATCCATATTTTTGCCATCAAATAATGTATCATCTTTAAGTTCGTTTTTGATTACATCTTCATCATCAGCATAAATATCATCAATTATTCCACCATCTTTATCAAGTAATGAAGATTGTTCTCTTTCTTTTAAATTCCAAAGTTGATTTCCGTGAATATCTTCGCCACAGAATATAAATGATCCGCACAACATAAAGTCTACTTCAAATTGTGCTAACATTTGTGTATCATCTAAAGATAAACCTTTTCTTTGAAAAACTTCTTTTTGAATAGTATCTAATGTTTGAGGTTTTTTCTTTCTTTTTAGGCAGTTAATTGCAATCTCTAATAAAGAATCATTCTTGTCGTTCATTATAATTCCTCCGTACTTTTAATCTATTTTACAATATTTTGTTATTTTTTTCAAGTTATTTTAATATTATTAATCTTTGTTTAATAATTTTTTCAATATTTCATGATTTGTTCTACTAATCAAAAGAGGTGATATAGTAGTAAACCCTTCATATGTATATCCCATATCACTATAAGGTAAAGAATCTGGACATTCTAATGGTCTACCTTTAGATTGTATACCTTTTCCAATTTCTTCAAATTCACATGTATAATGTGTTTTACCTTGAGCACTATATTTTATACCTTTGCTGTTTAGCGGCATATTTATATTATATAAACACCAAACATCAAGAATTTTATTTTTAAAGACATATTCTAAAGCTTTTTGAAGTGATTTTTCAATGCCTTCAATACATTTGTAGTCTGTTGATAAAGAAATTGCTTTTTTACCTAACATAGCTCCTTCAGTAGCTGCTGCAACAGTTCCCGAATATATGATATCTTCGCCAACATTATATCCTTCATTAACTCCAGATAATACTAAATCAAAAGTGTCACGTAAATAATAGTAAGCTGCTCTTACACAATCTGCTGGGCTTCCGTCCAAATAATATGTATCAACACCTTCAACAATATCCTCAGCTTTATTAAATTCCATTTCTTGACGAATTAATATAGCATGACTTTTTCCAGATTGCTCAACTTTAGGTGCAACAACTATTACTTCTCCGTATTTTAATGCTTCATTAACTAATATTTTTAAGCCTTTAGCCTTATAGCCGTCGTCATTCGTTATTAAAATGCGCATTAGAATTTATCCTCATTGTTAATTTTATAATTTTTTAGGTGTTCATCAGCCATAGCAAGTAATTTTTTAATTTCTTTCTTATTTTTTACAGACGCTCCGGCAGCATTATCATGACCGCCTCCATTAAAGTTTTCGGCTACTTCTCTTACATTAACAAATCTAGATCTTAATCTTACTCTAATTTCATCGTCATGTTCTATAAACATAATCCAAATTAAAGAGCCTCTTATACCCTCCATTAGATTTACTTTGCTAGATGCATCTTCAAGACTAACCCCAAATTTTTTCATTATTTTTTTAGTCATAAACAAATATGCAACTCCAGATTCAGTATATTTAATACTCTTATAAACAAAAGATGTTAATTTTATATTTTCCCTATCATTAACATATAAGTTAGAATATATATCTTCAATATCAACATCGCTATCAAGCATTATAGAAGCATATTTTAAAGATACATTATTAGTACCACTAAATTTAAATCTACCCGTATCTGTGACTGTTGCTATATATAAATATCTTTTAGCAATAGAAGTTATTTTATAATTTAATTCATTAGCTAATTCAAATATTAATAATGAACATGCTCCATAATCGTCTTTGACAAAATTAATAGCACCATAAGATTCTACTACAAAATGGTGATCAATTTTTATGATTTCTTTGCCTAATTTATATCTTTCGTCTTCAACTCTGTCAGATGTAGCTGTATCAACAACAATTACTAAAGCATCTTTGTATTTATCATCATCTATAATATCTTGTGAACCTACAAATTTTAAATAATCTGGTAAATTTTTCCCAACACAGTATATTTCTTTTTCTGGAAATGTATCTCTTAATATTTCTCTAAGCCCTAAAGAAGAACCTACAGCATCTCCATCAGGTCTAATATGTCTATGAATAATTATAGTATTGTATTCATTTATTTTTTTATTAATTTGTTCAAAAATTTCTTTATCCATATTATTTCTCCATCAACTTTTCTAAATCTTCTATTAAAGATGTGCATTCATCAAAATTATTTAAAGTAGTTCCGCTTGCTTGTTTGTGACCACCACCACCATATTTAACGGCCACTGGGTTAATATTATACTTACTAGATCTTATTTCAGTTAAAATTTTACCATCTACATCTTCTGTAAAATTTACCCAAATATCAATTCCACGAATACCGCTCATTATATTTACCATTCCTCTTGAAATAGTGAATATATCTGTGTTGTATTTTTTGATATCATTTTGTGTGTTTTTTAAGTAAGCTACTCCACCTTTTGATATTTCAAAGCTTAAACTTAATTTAGAACGTAATCTAACTACGTTTATATCCTCAATATAAATATTATTGTAGATATCATTTACGTCAAAATTGTATTGAAATAATTTAGAAGCTAAATCAAATGTTTTTGAAGTCACTCCATCATATCTAAATCTACCACTATCTGTAATTAATCCTGTATATAATGCTTTCGCACCTAATACAGATAAACGCATATTAGTTTCAAAAACAATTTTTGTAATAATACTTGCACAGCTAATTTCATTTTGTTCGATCAATTCTAAATCGCACCATTTATTTTTAGCCATATGATGATCTATCTTAATTGTAAATTTGCCAGTTCTAAATCTTTCATCACTTACTAAAAAATCATCACCGCTATCTAATATAATTACTAAAGCTTGTTTGTATAAATCATCATTAATATTGTCCATTCTTCCTAAAAAAGTGAATTTCTCGTTTTCATCTCCAACTACATACACATTTTTATATGGGAACGATGTTTTAATGGCTTCCTTTAAACCAATTTGACTACCAATTGCATCTCCATCAGGTCTAGAATGCCTATGTATAATTATAGTTCCATATTCTTTAATTTTTTTTACGATATCAAAATACATTTTATTCATAAATATTCTCCGTTTTCGCTTTATATAATATTGAATTTGTTTTATAAGCTATCAAACCAATCAAAATGCTAGTCACTATTGATATTACAAATAAATATATTCCGTACAAAAATATTGACACATCCATATTGTAAATTAATTTAATAACAACAAGTTGAGTTATTGTATGAGAAAGACCACCAATCAAACTTACTCCAATATATCCTACATTTTTCTTAAATAGTCTACTCGTAATAAACATCAAAAGAAAACTGACTAATGATGCGGTGCCACCAATGATATATGAAGTTATGCCAGAAAATAAAAGCCCTGCTACTAATGATTTCAATAATGTTACTATTAAACCATCTTTAAAATCATAAGTAAAAATACACATTAATACTATAATATTAGCAAGTCCTATTTTCACACCTGGTAAACTTGCAAATATAAACGAAGATACATACTTATCTATCGTTGAGAATATTATAGCAATTGATGTAAGAACTGATATTTTTATAATCTTTTTAATTTCTGATCTTTTCTCCATCTCAAACTCCCTTAATAGTATAGTATAGCATAGATTTATTATTTTTTCAATTTTTCTTGCAAAAAAATATAAACACTCATATAATATAAGAAAAGGAGATTTATTATGTGTATTTTTTGTGAAATAGCTAATGGTAATATTCCATGTTATAAAATCTATGAAGACGAAATGGTTTTGGCTTTTCTTGATTTATCTCAAGCAACAATCGGACATACTCTAGTTGTCCCAAAAAAACATTTTGAAAATATTTTTGAACTCGATTCAGAAACTGCTAAACATATTTTTGATATAGTCAGAATATTATCAAAGCATATTTGTACATCATTAAATGTAAAAGATGTAAATATTGTTAATAACAATGGTGAGTTTGCTGGTCAAACAGTTAAACATTTTCATATTCATATAATTCCTAGATATGAAAATGATGGTATGGAATTTAATTTTGCTAGCAACAAATTAAATGAAGAAGAATTTAAAGAATTATTGAATAAGATTAAATATTAAAAAAGACCTCGAAAGGTCTTTTTTTATAATATTATCATAAATAACCACACTAATGAAACTATTATTCCGCATGACCCTAATATAATCTCATTATATGGATTAGTATTTTCTTTCTTCTTACTAATTAAAGCAAAGATTATTGAAAGTATTCCTAACAACATTCCTATAAATACTGTAATCATCCAGCATTCAATTAATGAAAATGCAACTGATATGATACTTAGTATTAATGAAGTTTTTAAAAACTTTGTACTAGGCATATTTATTTAATTACAGTCTTTCCACCCATGTAAGGTCTTAATACTTCTGGAATATAAATGCTTCCATCTGCTTGAAGATGGTTTTCTAATAATGCAATTAGCATTCTAGGAGGAGCAACTACTGTATTATTTAATGTATGAGCAAAATAGTTTCCATTTTCGCCTTTAATTCTAATACCTAATCTTCTTGCTTGTGCATCTCCTAAATTAGAACAACTTCCAACTTCAAAATATTTCTTTTGTCTTGGGCTCCATGCTTCAACATCAATGCTTTTAACTTTCAAATCTGCTAAATCTCCACTACAACATTCTAATGTTCTTACTGGAATCTCCATGCTTGTAAATAATTCTACTGTATATGAATATAATTTTTCAAACCATGCTTTTGAATCTTCAGGTTCACAAACAACTATCATTTCTTGCTTTTCAAATTGATGAATACGGTATACGCCTCTTTCTTCAATACCGTGTGCTCCTTTTTCTTTTCTAAAGCATGGTGAATAGCTAGTTAATGTATATGGTAATTTTTCTTTTGAATTGATTGTATCTATAAATTTACCAATCATTGAATGTTCGCTTGTACCAATTAAGTATAAGTCTTCTCCTTCAATTTTATACATCATTGCATCCATTTCAGCAAAGCTCATTACACCTGTAACTACATCGCTTCTAATCATAAATGGTGGAATGCAATATGTAAAACCTTTATTAATCATAAAATCTCTTGCATAAGCTAATACTGCAGATTGTAATCGTGCGATATCACCCATTAAATAATAGAAACCATTTCCTGCAACTTTTCTTGCACTATCTAAATCAATACCATTTACTTTTTCCATAATTTCTGTATGGTATGGAATTTCATATTCAGGCACTCTTGGTTCTAAGAATCTTTCAACTTCAACGTTTTCACTATCATCTTTTCCAATTGGTACAGATGGATCAATAATATTTGGAATAGTCATCATAATTTTTTTGACTTTTTGACCCATTTCCTCTTCTTTAACTTCTAAATCTTTTAATTGTGCGTTTATATCATTAACTTCTTGTTTAATTTTGTTAGCTTCTTCAATTTTTTTCTCACGCATTAATAATCCTATTTGACTACTACTTTGATTTCTCTTAGCTCTTAAATTATCAGCTATTGATTTTACGTTACGTAATTCTTCATCCAAAGCAATAACCTCATCTACTAATGGCAATTTTTCAAATTGAAACTTCTTTTTGATATTTTCTTTTACAATATCTGGATTAGCTCTTAAAAATTTAATATCTATCATTTGTTTTACTCCTTTATATATAAAAATCCCTACACATATAGCATATACTATATAATGTAGGGACGAATTTCTCCGCGGTGCCACCCTGCTTAAAAGAATTTTTAATTCCTTTCTCTTTTATTTAATTATATCTAATAGGTAGATTTCATAATTTTATATTGTTAATTCGCACCAACCATTAACTCTCTTAAAATATGTTAACTATTACTTATCCTATATCATTGATATTTTATTCATTGTTCTCTGAATCATCCATAAATTTATAATCTAAGTCTAATTCATATTCTTCATTAAAGATTTCTTCATCTTCAGTTTCATCAGTTTCGTTGCTTCTAGGAACAATAGCAATATTTGCTACTTTATGGCCTTCATTTAACAAAATGACTCTTACACCTTGTGTGTCTCTACCGATAGTCTTTAATTGATCAAGATGAGTTCTAATAATCATACCTTTATCGGTAACAACCATTAGGTCTTCATCACCTCTAACTGTTAAAATAGACGCTAAATTACCATTCTTCTTAGTAAGGTTAAGAGTTTTAACGCCCTTTCCTCCTCTAACTTGTACTCTAAATGCATCAACATTAGTACGCTTTCCATATCCAGCATCTGTTACTATAACAATTTCATCACCGTCTGTGTTTACAACTGCCATACCAACCACTTTAACAGGATCTTCTACTTTAATACCTCTAACTCCGGCAGATATTCTACCCATTGGTCTAATATCACTTTCACTAAATCTAATTGCTTTACCTGATGATGCTCCTAAAATGATATCTTTTTCACCATCTGTTAGCGCTACTTTAAATAATTCATCGCCTTCGTTTAATAAAATTGCTTTAATTCCGTTTGTACGAATGTTTTTAAAAGCTGAAACTTCTGTTTTCTTAATAATACCTTGACGAGTTGCAAAAATTAAGTAACCCTCTTTATCTTCTTTTTCATTAATATTTAAAACTGCTGTTAACTTTTCGTTTTCTTCAAAGTTTAATAGATTAACTATAGGTAAACCTTTAGCAGTTCTAGAAGCATAAGGAACTTGATATGCACGTAATTTATAAATCTTACCAAATGTGCTAAAGAACAATAGTGTATCATGACTAGATGTATATAAAACTCTTTCTACAAAGTCGTCATCGACCATTTTAGCTCCCGTGATACCTTTACCGCCCCTATTTTGAGCTCTATATGTATCAACAGTCATTCTCTTAACATATCCTTTATTAGTAACTGTTATAATTACGTCTTCAACCGGTATCAAATCTTCATCTTCTATATCTAACTCATCACTCAAACTAATTTCAGTGCGACGATCGTCTCCAAATTTTTCTTTTAATTCAGTTAATTCTTTAACAATAATTTCTAACTTCTTAGCTTGACTCTTTAATATTTCGTCTAATTCTTTGATTTGCTTCTTTAATTCAGCTTGCTCTTCTTTTAACTTATCAATTTCAAGACTTGCAATCTTGCTTAATCTCATATCAAGTATTGCTTTTGCTTGAAGTTCTGATAGACTAAACTTCTTCATTAAAGTTTCTTGAGCAATATCAGTAGTTCTAGATTGTTTAATTATTTGAACAACCGCATCAATATCAGCTAATGCCATTAACAAACCATCAACAATATGTAATCTAGCTTTAGCTTTATCTAAATCAAATTGTGTTCTTCTAGTTATAATATTTAATTGATGCTCAAGATAATATTCTAAAACTTCTTTTAAATTAAGAACCTTTGGCTGACCATTACATAATACTAATGTATTCATACCAAAATTCGATTGTAATTGCGTGTGTTTATATAAATTATTTAATACTACATTAGCATTTACATCTCTTCTCAAATCAATTACAACGCGCATACCGCCTTTCATACTTGATTCATCTTGCAAATTAGTAATTCCATCAATTAATTTATCTTTTACACATTCGGCTATTCTTTCAATAAGTTTTCTCTTGTTAACTCCATAAGGTATTTCAGTAACGATAATGCTTTGTTTACCTTTTTCGATTTCTTTGATTTCGCATTTAGCCCTTATAGTAATAGCTCCATTACCTGTCATATATGCTTTACGCACTTGACTTAAGCCCATAATACATCCGCCTGTAGGGAAGTCAGGGCCTTTAATATAAGTCATTAGTCCTTCAATTGAAATATTAGGATTATTAATTAAAGCTAATAATCCATCTACTACCTCATGGAAGTTGTGAGGTGGGATGTTTGTAGCCATACCTACAGCAATACCCATAGCACCATTTAATAATAAGTTAGGGAGTCTGCTAGGTAAAACTTCGGGCTCTTGTTCTGATCCATCATAATTATCAATGAAATTTACTGTATTTTTATTTAAATCACGTAATAATTCCATTGCAATTTTGCTCATTCTTGCTTCAGTATAACGCATTGCGGCTGCGCCATCACCATCTATTGAACCAAAATTACCATGTCCATCTACTAATTGATATCGATAACTAAAGTCTTGTGCCATACGAACCATAGACTCATAAATAGCTGTATCTCCATGAGGATGGTATTTACCCATAACATCACCTACGATACGTGCAGATTTTTTATATGGTTTATCGCAATATACACCAAGTTCATTCATTCCGTATAAAATTCTTCTATGAACTGGCTTCATTCCATCTCTTACATCTGGAATAGCACGAGAAACGATTACACTCATTGCATAACTCAAAAATGAAGTTTTCATTTCTTTTGACAAGTCAACTTCTTTTACGCTTCCGTTGTGATGTCCTTTTTCCAAGTCTTCTTCACTAACATCTACTATTTCTTCAGTTGCTTCAACATATTCTTCATCTTCTTGTTCGCTATCTTCCTCTTCAGAAAGTTCTTCGTTGTCTTCAGTTTCGTCTATATCTTTTTCTAATTCATATTTTTCATCATCTATTGACATAAATAATCACCATTAAATATCTAGATTTGTTACAAAGACTGCATTTTCTTCAATAAATTCACGTCTTGGTTCAACATCATCACCCATTAACATACTAAATACTGTATCAGCTTCAATAGCGTCTGATAAAGATACTTGTAACAATGTTCGGTTTTCAGGATCCATTGTTGTTTCCCAAAGTTGTTCAGGGTTCATTTCACCTAGACCTTTATATCTTTGTAATATAGGTTTTGAAACCTTAGTATTAGAGAATGTCTCTAATATTTTTTGTAATTCTTCATCACTATATGCATATTCCACTCTCTTACCTTGTGCAATCTTATATAGAGGGGGTTGTGCAATATAAACAAAACCATTTTCAATTAATGGCTTCATAAATCTATAGAAGAATGTTAATAATAACGTTCTGATATGAGCACCATCGACATCGGCATCGGTCATAATTATTACTTTGTGGTATCTAGCAGCTTCAATATTAAATTCATCACCAATTCCTGTACCAAATGCTTGGATCATCGAAATAATTTCGTTATTTCCTAATGCTCTATCTAATCTTGCTTTTTCTACATTTAAAACTTTTCCTCTTAAAGGCATAATAGCTTGAAATTCGCTATTTCTTCCCATTTTAGCAGATCCACCAGCTGACTCTCCTTCGACTATATAGATTTCGCTTATTGATGGGTCTTTGCTTCTACAATCTGAAAGTTTAGATGCTAATCCTATATTATCTAGTGGACCTTTTCTTCTTGTAGCTTCTCTTGCTCTCTTAGCTGCAAGTCTTGCTCTTCCAGCTAATACTGCTTTTTCAACAATTGTCTTTGCAGCTTGAGGATTTTCAGCTAAGAATTGTTCCAAACCATCGGATAGAATTTGCGAAGTAATTCTTCTAACTTCAGTATTTCCTAATTTTGCTTTAGTTTGACCTTCAAATTGAGGATCTGGATGACGGCAACATATAATAGCAGTCAAACCTTCTCTTACGTCGTCTCCACTTAAGCTTTCTTCTTTTTTGAAGATATTATTATCTTTAGCATAATTATTCAATATTCTTGTTAATGATAATCTAAATCCTTCTTCGTGAGTTCCACCTTCAGGAGTATGAATATTATTAATAAATGAATAAATATTGCTTGTATATTCTTCAGTATATTGTAAAGCTATTTCAACTTCAATATTCTCCAACTTTCCGCTTACATAAATTATTTGAGAGTGAATTGGAGTCTTGCTCTTATTTAAATATTCTACATATTCTTTAATTCCGCCTTCATAATTATAAACAATTGTCTTAACGTCGTTCTTATTACGTTTATCACTGAGTGTAATTTTTAATCCTTTATTCAAAAATGCGCATTGTTGAAGACGAACTCGTAATGTTTCAAACTCATAAATTGTAGTTTCTTTAAATATTTCTGAGTCTGGTTTAAATAAAATTCTACTTCCATGGTTCTTAGTTGTACCAATTTCATGAACTTGATGTTTTTTCTTTCCTCTTTCATATTCTTGTTCATAAATTTTTCCATCTTTATGAACTTCAACCCTTAAATATGAACTTAAAGCATTAACAACCGATGCACCTACACCATGTAAACCGCCTGACACTTTATATGATGAACCATCAAATTTACCACCGGCATGTAAAATTGTGAAAACAGCATCTAATGCTGATTCACCAGTTTTAGGGTGAATATCTACCGGAATACCACGTCCATTATCGGTAACTCTAATATAGTTGTCTGGTAAAATCTCAACTTCAATGTGAGTACAATAGCCTGCAAGAGCTTCGTCAATAGCATTATCTACTATTTCCCAAACCAAATGGTGCAATCCACGAGGTCCTGTTGATCCGATATACATACCAGGACGTTTTCTTACAGCTTCAAGCCCTTCTAACAATTGAATATTAGAAGCACCGTAACTTTCTGATGAACTGCCTTTATTGTTTTTTTCGTCAGTTTCAGACTCTTGGGCGTTTTTCTCAAAAGAATTATCGACTTCTATATCACTTCTACCTTCATCTTCTGCAGATTTTGTGATTTTGCCTTCCCTAATTCCGCTTGCGTCTTCATCATAATCATCTTCTAATAGTTCTTTTTCTAATTCTAAGTCAATTTTCTTTGAAGAGTCCATGATTATTCTCCTTTCACAATTTTAATTATATTACTTTTTTTAATAATTTCTTTAGATATATCATTAATATCCGTTGTTGTTATTAATATTTGTTTATCATCACTTAGTAACTTTAGCAATTGCTCCTGACGATGAATGTCTAGTTCACTAAATACATCATCAAGCAAAATAATTTGTTTATTATTATATTTTTCTAAATATTTTGCAATTCCTAATTTGATTGCAATCATCGCTGTCCTTATTTGTCCTTGAGATCCATATAAAGAAACGTCTTCTTCATTAATTAATACAATAAAATCATCCTTGTGAGGACCTATAGTTGTGCTTTTAACAATTTTATCCTTTTTCATTGTAGATATTTGTTTGTTTTCATAATCACTAACCAAAACAGAAGGCGTATATTTTATTTCTAAAGACTCAAATCCGCTAGAAATAGCCATTGCCGCTTCGTTAGCATATTCATTTACGCACTTAATAAAGTTTTCTCTTTGAGAAATTATATATTTTCCCTCTTTAGAAAGAGATTCAGACAAAACATTAAGATAAACATCATCTAATTCTTCTTGCTTTTTTAAATAATCGTTTCTTAATTTTAAAATTTTATTATAATTTGATAATTTTACTATATATTCACTGTCATATTGACTAATATAGGTGTTTAATAGCCTTCTTCGCTCGGTAGGAGCGCCTTTAATTACCTCTAAATCATTGGGTTCAAACGAAATTGATTGAATAAAGCCTATATACTCGCTAAGTTTTGTATACTTTTTTCCATTTTTAGAGACTTTTTTCCCATTTTGAGAATAATTAATTTCTATAAATGAATCATTGTTATTATCATAGCAATGAGAAAAAACACTAAAATGTGCATTATTGTGCTTAATCAAATCTATATCATTGGCATTTTTAAAGCTTTTGCATAAACTGTTATATGAAATAGCTTCTAAAATTGTTGTTTTTCCTGCTGCATTATCACCAAAAATTATATTAATATGTGGTGATAGTTCTATGCTTTTAGAAGAGTAGCATCTAAAATTAGTTAATTTTACTGTATTTAGATAAAACATAATTACTCGCTTTCTATTTTATAAAGCTTATTTTCAACAACAACAGTATAATTAGGGTATAATTTACGTCCTCTTCTATCTTCTAATTCATCATTGACTAAAACTTTATTCTCAGAAAGATAAATTTTAGCATATGAACCATTGTCTATTATGCCAGAGAACTTAAGAAATTGACCTAAAGTTATATAATCGGTATTAATTTTAATAATATTTGTAAATTGTGACATAAAAATAGGCCTTTCTTTATAATTAATGATATTATACCATAAAAACGATTAAAATGCTATAGTAAAAGTAAATTTTCTTTTCTTATTATATATACATTTTATGAAAATAATAAGTAATTAATACATATATACATAAATACATACAACCATAATTACATAATTATTTATATATGTATATATTAGCTAATTTACCAAATTTAAGCAACTTTAAATCAAAATATAATCCGTTGTATTTTTTTATTCTTTTCAGAATTCAAAATACAAAAATTAGCTCTTCAGCAATAAACTAGTTTTAAAGCACAGCATATTATACATACATATGTATATACATAAATACATATATACATAAATGTTAATTACAATTTATAATTCAAACTTAAATTATACATAAATATGTATTTATTTAAATATTTTTTTACATATTTATTTAAATATTCCCTTGCATTTTATAATAAAACATGTTATAATTATATATGTAAATAAATAAAGATGTAGATAAGTAAATAAATATTTATTTTTATATGTAAAAAAATATATATTTATTTATGGTTATACGTAAAAACATATTTATTTATTTATGGTTTTAAATAAATATTTACAATTTTAAGCGTAAAAACATATTTATAGTGATTTTGGTGGTCTAAAATAGCTAAAATAGTCAAAAATAACAACCCCGAAATTTGCGCTTATTTGCTTTCAACCCCCGGGAATAAATAAAATTATTCTTAAATAGCAAAAAACGAAAATAAATCAAATTTTTGTCAGTTTTGAAGATTTTAACTTTCGGCGAAAAATCTACTTTCAAAATATGTTGATTTATTTGTGAAAAGCAATAAGTTTAAAAGTAGCAAAAAAAGCAAAAATTAGAAGTTCTGGCTTGTAAAAGAGCTTAAAGAGCGTGTTTTGTAAATATTTATTTAAAACCATAAGTATGTATTTATGTATATATGTATAGTTGCAGATTTATAGTTAGGAGGAAAGTATGAACACACCATTTAAAAAACGTAACGATCCATTTGCAGACTCTATACCTGCTGCTGAAAAAGAAAAAGAGGTAGTTGTAGAAAAGGTAGCTGAAAAAGAGGAAAAACCAGTGGTAAAACCTCAACCAAAAAAGGTTCAAGTAGTAGAAGCAACTGATGATAATAATAGAGAAAAATATACTGCTACAATGGATAAAAGCTTAAGAAGGCGTATTAAAGTAGCCGCTGCTTTAACTGGAATTCAAGTTTCAAGTTTTATTGAACAAGCTTGTTTAGAAAAACTAGATAGAGAAGGACAATAATTATGTCTATTGTTTCTGTATTTTGTAAAAAAGGTGGAGTTGGAAAGACAACTTTTATCGGATATTTAGGCCATTATTATGCTCAACAAGGCAAAAAAGTACTTATTGTTAGTGCTGATGACCAAAATAGTATATTCAAAATTTTCGGAGAAGACGATAAAATCTTCGAAGCTGACGATAATTATCTAGAATTCTATATTGCAGGTCGTGCAGAACTAGGAGATTTGCTAATTCCTGTTAGAGATAATCTATATTTAATAAAAACATTAAATACTGACAAACTTTCTATGAAGTTAACTTACGAAAGATCACAAGAAAAGGTAATTAGAAGTATGTTTAAAGAATATAGTACCTTCTTTGATTATATTTTAATCGATTTTCCACCATCAAGTAGTAGGTTGACTGAGATTTTACTTGATATGAGTGACTCTGTATGTATAGTTGTAGGTCTGGATACTTTAGGATTAGGTGGTTTTTGGAACACAATTCAATATTTTATAGATAATGAACTTGATATTGATTCTATAAAGTATATTATTCCTAATGGTTATAGCAAAAATAAGCGTGCTCCAAAGGTTTCTTTAGATAAATTAAAAGAACAAGTAGCTGAATTTACTCCTAAAGCTAAGTTATTAGAACCATTACAAGATAGATCTATTATTAAAAACATCCAAGCTGAAGGAATTAGCGCATTTGATGAAGCAGATTTAACAGCATGGGACAATCAAAATAAGAAATTGCTTGAAGAAGATTTGATTAATATGTTTAAATCTTTAACATTATAATAAAAAAGAGGCTTGAATGCCTCTTTTTTGCTGTATGTATTTATGTATATATGTATTTATGTAAATAAATGCTATATTCTAACAGGTAAAATTAATTGAATGTGATTAATATCATAATCGCTTGTAATAATAAATGGCTTTATTTCTCCTGTAAAGTGAATAACAACCTCAGAAGAATCAAACGCTTTTAGTGCTTCTAAGAAATACTTTGCGCTAAATGCTGTTTCAAAATTAATATATTGTGAACATTCAACAGGAATTATTTTTTCTAAAGAACCACCTATTTCGTTAGAAGTTGAAGAAATTATTACCTCTTTGTCGTCATTTATGTTAAATTTAATGATATTTGATAATTCGTTAGCGTTAAATAAAGATGCTCTATCAATACTATTTATTAATTCTTGCTTATTAAATTTAACGCTTGTAATATATTCAGTAGGTATTAAACTCTTAGTGTTAGGAAAATTACCTTCAATTAATCTAGATTGGAATAATATATTCTTATATTTAAATAAAACTCTTGTGCTAGAAAAATGAATTTGGACTATTTCTTTTACTTCTTCAACGATTTTATTAATTTCATCTAGTGATTTGCTAGGAATAATTGCTTTTAAAGATGGTAATTCTTGATCAAAAGTAATATATTTTTTAGCTAATCTGAAACTATCAGTAGCTACAGCTTCTAATTTTTTATTACCAATTGTGAAATTAACGCCTGTTAAAACCATTTTTCCTTCTGATAATGAAGTAGCAAATGATGTCTTTTTTATTATTTGTTTTAAATTAATACCATCAATGTATACAAAATTTTGACTGTCATCGAAAGAAATATAAGGGAAAATCGATTTATCTAATAAATTTAACGTAAAATTACTTTGATTAGCTATAATTTTAACACTATTTTTTTCAAAAGATGTTATATGAACAAATTTTGAATCACATTTTCTTATAATATCACAAAAATATTTACCAGGTAAAACAACACATCCAGCTTCTTCTACCACTAAACTGTCACTTACATCGATTTTTGTTTGTATTGAAATGTCTGAATTAGAAGCAGTAAGTGTAATATATTCTTTTTTAACGTCTAATTTGATACCTGTAAGTATAGGCATTTGAGGTTTATTAGAAACAGCTTTACTTACATTATTTAAATTAGAAACTAATAACTCACGATTTATTTGAATTTTCATGATTTTTTTCTCCTTTATTTGTTTATATATTATTTTTATTATTAAGGGTGTGAAAAAGTGAATAACTATTTCAACTTATCTTTAATGTATTGGATATCATTTTTATACGATTGATCGTTAACCAACCCCTCTTTAACTCTTTCATAACCATAACTTATAGAAGTATGGTCTTTTTTTCCAAAATAATCAGCTATTTTAGTAAACGAAATGTTATAGTCTTTTTTAATAATATAATAACAAAGATTTCTAGCGTAAACTAAAATAGGTTTTCTACTTTCAGAGAATAAGTCACTCTTATTTATTTGGAAATAATTAGCTACAACATCAGTTAAAGTGGAAATTTTAGAATCTTCTGAAGAATTTGATTGAGACTGAACCAAAATTCTTCCTAAAGCTACATCAACATTTTCGATAGTAAAAGGAATGTTCATTGTAACACAATATGTAACAAATCTTCTTAAAGCTCCCTCAAGTTCCCTGACACTATTTTTAAAATTATTAGAAATTAATCTTAAACATTCTTCAGGAACATCTGATGGGTTATTTAATAAACCTTCTAATTTGCGTTTTAATATAGAAAGTCTTAAATTTTCATCAGGTAATTGAATATCAACTGGAATACCCCATGTAAATCTAGAGATTAAACGTTTCATCAAGTTTAATTCATTAGCGTTTCTATCAGAAGTTACTACGATTTGTTTATTTTTTTCATGCAAATAATCGAAAATTTTGAAAAATTCTTCTTGAGATTTTGTTTTTTCAGCTAACATTTGAATATCATCGATTAACAAAACATCAACATTACGATATTTATTATAAAAAACATCGATATTTTGTGTTTCACGTTTAGTATATTGGAAAACATCTTCAACGAATTGTTGAGCTGTCGTATAAAGAATTTTTGCGTTAATGTTTTTATCAAGTATATAATGACCGATTGCAATCATTAAATGTGTTTTACCTAATCCTACATCGCCAAAAATATATAAAGGATTTAAAACGCCTGGAGATTCTGCGACCTTCATAGCAGTTAAATAAGCAAATCTATTTGTTTCACCAATAACAAAGTTATCAAAAGTATATTCTGGTCTTAAAGAACGGCTAGAGTCAAACTTTTCTACATCAGGAATAGAAAATTTTTCATTTTCTAAACTTTTTTCTTTTTCGGCTTCATCTTTGTTGATGAATTTAAATCCTGTTTTGGTACCAACTAATGATGTTACTATCTCGTTCAACCGATTTGAATAGAATTTTTCAATCATTACTTTACTTAAAGGAGAATCGACTACAACATAAATATAATTATTTTCGTATTTTAAAATTTCTTTAGCTTCTGAAAATTTTTCTCTTAAAATTGGAATACTGTTTTCAGGTGTTTCGTTTTCCAATTCTTTTATAGCTAAAGACAAATAATTTTTACATTCTTCTAATGTCATTGCTTTTCTCCTCCTTATCACTAAAAATAATAATATCACAAAAGCAATAAAAAATAAAGTAAAAAAAATAAAAAGATTATAACAAGAATATTTATTCACTAATTCACAGTGAATAAGTAAGTCAAAAATGTGAATAAATGCTTAAAATATATTATATAAGAAAGAAAGTTAAAAATTAATTATCTTGATTATAATTAAAAAAAGGTGTAAAATATTAATAAGGCATGGAGATTATTATGAAGAATAAAGAAAAAGAAATCAAAGAAAATACTTTTTTTCAAAAAGTTAATAATAATATTAACAAGTTAAGCAAAACAAGCTTAATATTAATTGTATTCGTTTATGCAATTGCTTTAGCTTGTGTATATGCATTGTTTAATACAAATGATGATTATATAGTTACACCTAACTACAAGCATGTTCAATTTGATGAAAACATAAATCCACAAATTTCAATAGTGGCTATTAGAAACTTCGATTCTAATAATAAAATGACATTAAAATATCAAATCAGCGCTAACATATACGGTAGAATTAGTGAAGAATCTGAAATAGATCCGTACTATCAAATTACTAATTTTAAGATGAGTGCTTCTACTGTAGAAAACACCAAGAGCAAAAAAGAAAATAGTGTATATTATTTCCAAGAACAAAACTCTTATAAAACACCTGTTACTCACTCATACACTATAGATAATAGTACAGTTGATCAACACCCTTCAATATTTTATGTTTTATTACAATATAAAAAGGCTGGCGTTGAAAAGATATCTACATTTAAAGAGGAAGTAATGTTACAGCCTTCTTCAAACGATATCGAAAAGTTAGAAAATTATTATTTAAATAACGGTTCTTTAGTTTCTTCTATTAATTTTAAAAATAAATCTGACGTTGTAATTGGTAATTTACAATTTATTTCAACTGACGTTGGTACAGAATACAATGCAGGCGTTAAAATTTCTATGAAGGAATTAAGCTATGCAACTAGACATCATATAGATATGCAAAGTTGGATCGAAACGTCAACAGGAGAATATTTACCGTTTGTTGGTGTATATAGTTATTCAAGTCAAAAATCACAATATTCACAATCATCTAAATCTATTAACAAACAATTAAATCCAAAATATATTTGTGCTAAATTGAAATATTATTATAGTGATACAGAATATGATGAATTTTACTTCAAACAAGATATAACAAATCTAGCTGATGCTTTTTCATCAACACCATTAGTTGGAGATGATTTAGATAATAATGACATCGCATCGCCTAATAAGACGAAAACATTTGAAATTTTCTGTGGATGTGCAATTGGTGTAGTTGGAACAATCGTTGCAATCGCTGTAATCTATTTTGTTATTAGAAAAAAAGATACTAAAGAAAAAGAAATTGTTGAAAATAAAAATAATCTTAAAGAAAACCACGAATAAATTAGAAAAATAAAAAAAACTTGACATATTATTATAAATAAGATATAATAAACAAGCAAGTTTAGTAAATGGAGGTACGCTATGAAAGGATGTTATAGAACATATCAACCAACAAAGTTGAAAAGAAGTAAAGTACATGGATTCCGTGCTCGTATGTCTACAGTTGGCGGTAGAGTTGTATTAGCAAGAAGACGTGCTAAAGGAAGAAAAAAATTAACTGCATAATAAAAATCAAAAAACCAGAACCACTAGCAGATTTTTAAAGAACACGCTAGTGGTCTTTTTTTCTAAGGAGTAAGTGATGAACAAATCATATATAATAAGAAAAAACGAAGATATTGAAAAAGTTATAAGAAATCACAAAACAGTAGGCAATAAATATTTTGTAATATACTATTTAAAGTCTAACTCTTTTAAAGTTGCTTTTTCGGTATCGAAAAAATTAGGTTGTGCAGTACTTCGAAATCGTCAAAAACGAATATTAAGAGAGATTGTGAGAAATCACATGAACGAAATCAATAACTACATGTTATTGATAGTAGTAAAAAGACCATCTATTGATTTAGAATATTCAGAAAAAGAAAATCAAATCAATATTTTATTTAAAAAGATAAAAAAGGAGAATGAACAATGAATAAAAGAAAGAAGTTTTTAGTCGTTCTACTTGTTTTAGCTTTAACTTTAATCTTAACAGGTTGTGCTAAGCAAGAATACTTGGACACACCATTAGGTGAAAGTTTCGGATTCTGGGATTTATTTGTATATCCTATGGCAGGTATAATGTGGTGCGTTGGAAACACAATTGGATTCCACAACTATGCATTAACAATTATATTCTCTACTTTAATTGTTAGAACAATTGCCTGGCCAATTTATGCTAAGACAAACGATATGCAATTAAAGATGAAGATTATGCAACCAGAAATTGATAAGTTACAAGCAAAATATGCAAATAGAACAGATCAAGAATCTCAACAAAGAATGCAAATGGAAATGATGCAAATATACAAGAAATATGGCGTTGGTTTAGGTGGATGCTTGATGCCATTTGTACAAATGCCAATATTCTTAGGTTTCTATTATGCAATTAGAAAATTGCCATCATCAATGGCTAAACCTGGTGGATGGTTAAATATTTTCAACAGTACTTCTTTATTTGGCGTTGATATGACACTAGAAATGAAGCAAGGAGTTGATGCAGCTTACAAGACTCAAATGTGGGGTGTCATTATACTTGCTATCTTAGTAGGTATCACTCAAATAATTAGTATTGTAATTAGTGAAGTAAGACAAAAGAGAGCTCAAGAAGAACAAGAATCAGATATTCCTGCATATAGAAGAGCTCAAAATCAAAATCCTAATGCAAAAACAACAGCAACAACAATGAAGATTATGCTTTATGTATTTGCTGCTATGATGGTTGTATTTGTTATTCAAAGCCCTGCCGGATTAGGTTTATATTGGGTTGTTGGTAACATTTATTCAACATTACAAGCTTGGATCGGAAGTAAAACATCTGACAAGAGATTAGAAAAATTAAAAAACAAAAGAAAATAGGAGCAATAAATGAAAACTAAAGTATATAAAGTAAACGAAATTGATGAAGCTTTAAAATTGGCATCTGAAGATTTTGGTATTTCAGAAGATGAATTAATTGAAAAAATACTAGTAGAGAAAGATAAAAATAACGAATACAACGAAGTAGAAATTACTGTATGTATCGATCCAATCGAAAAAGGAAGAAAATACATCCAACAAATTCTTGAAAATAATGGTGTAGAGGGCGAAGTTGAAAAAGATGTAGATGAGAATGTAGTAGAATTTAGCGTTGATGCTGGAGAATTTAACGGAGTTTTAATCGGAAGGAACTCAAGACATTTAATTGCATTACAATCTTTAGTATCTGCTTTAATTAACAAATATTATGATGAAAACGAACAAATGATTGTTAAAGTTGATATCGGAGGATATAGAAAACGTAGAGAAAGCCATTTAGAAAAAATGGCTGTTGAATTTGGCAAACAAGTTGCAAAAACTAAACAAATAATTAAGTTAGATAATTTAAATTCTTACGAAAGAAAAATTATCCACGATAAATTATCTACATGGAAAGATGTTACAACACATTCTGAAGGCGACGAACCAAATAGAACATTAATAATTGAACCTAAGAGATAAAATAAAAAGGTGAAGTTCGTGTTTGAACTTTACCTTTTATTTTTAATATATATTTAGCTATAAAATTTTATTTTAGAGCATTAATTTCTAATTCAGTTAAAAAGTTAACGAATGGAAGAATTTCTTTTTCTACTTTGAAAGTTTCAATAGCAGCGATATATTTATCATGATCTTCAGCTTTGATAACAACAGGCATAAAACCATGTTTAATTAATTCGTAATTTAATACTAATCTAGCTAATCTTCCATTACAATCTAGGAATGGATGAATCTTAGCTAATTGAACGTGTGAATATGCAATATATTCCATTAAATTGCCTTTTGGTTCATCAGCTAAGAAAGCAAAGTATTTATCCATACGGTCATATACTTTTTCATGGCTGCAAGGCGTATGTGATGATCCTTTTACAGAAATATTAACATTTCTATATAAGCCACCAACATTAGGCATACCTTCAGCTAAAATTTGATGTAAGTCTTTTAAGGCATTTTCATCTAATTCGGCATTTTCTTTTGCCATTTGAACAACTTTATTAAAAGCGTTCTTTTGATTTGTTATATTTTGAACTTTTTCAGCACTAATTCCAACAAAAGAACTATTTAAAACTTTATCAACTTCTTCTTTTTTTAATGAAGGAAGTTCAAATAATAATGTTCCATAAATGATTTCAGCTAAATACTCGTTAGAAATTTCGCCAAAATTTTCTTTTTCCTTTGCTAAAGCTAATGCTGCAGATAGTTTTTCGTCAATCATATGTTTATCCTCCTAATAGGTCTATAATAATTATAACACAAAAAAAACAAAAAACAACAAAAATAATTTAATAAATTAAAATTTTATATTTGTATAAGTTATATAGTATAGAATAGATTGAAAAGAAGACAAAAATGTTTTATAATTGTTACTATATAATAAGAAAGAAATAGATATGATAAAAATTACAAACTTAACTAAACAATATAATGTTTATAACAATCAAACAATTGCGTTAGATCATATTAATCTAGATTTACCAAATTCAGGATTCGTTTTTGTATTAGGTCCTAGTGGAAGTGGTAAAACCACCTTGTTAAATTCTATTGGAGGTTTAGATAAACCAGATGAAGGCGAAATTTTGATATCAAATAAAAATATATGTTCATTTAATGAAAAAGAGATTAATGAATATAGAAACAAAAACGTGGGTTTTATTTTTCAAAATTGTAATATGATATCAAATATGAACCTATATGACAATATTTCTATGCCTTTAAGAGCAAATAACGTTTCTAAGAAAGAAATAGATAAAAGAGTTAACCAATTGCTAAAAAGATTCAATCTTGAAAGTTTAAATAATAATAAGCCAAATCAAATTTCTGGTGGTCAAAAACAAAGAGCCGCTATAGCAAGAGCGATAATAAATAATCCTGAAATCATTTTAGCTGATGAACCTACTGGCGCGCTTGACACCAAAAACACTAAAATTGTAATGGAAATACTAAAAGAAATTAGTAAAGAGCGTTTAATAATAATGGTAACTCATAACGAAAGTTTAGCTTTTGAATACGGAGATAGAATAATTAAGTTGTTAGATGGCAAAATTGAAAGTGACGAAGAGATTAATAAATGTTTTGATATCAAAAAAGACGAAAAATCAAGCAAATCAAAATTATTTAATATTATAGCCGGTTTAAAAATAGCTTTTTCTAGTATGCTTAGCAAAAAGATACGTACGATATTTACAATATTAGCAACAGCTATTGGTATTATATCAACATCTCTTGTGCTTATAGTTTCTAATAGCATGGCTAATTATACCGAATACGCTCAAAAGCAGGCATTAGGTACATATCCAATTACTATATCTAGCAATGTTGGTAGTGAAGATGCAATCGAAAGTAAAGATTACGAAGCTTATCCATCTAATAATATAATTAATATAACAAATGATTATGCATCTTATTATTCACATATAAATGTTTTCGACAACGATTATATAGAATACATTAATAATTTACCAAGCAACTTATATTCAGTTATTGATTATGGTTCAACTTTGAATATGAATATTTTAGTTAAAAATAGCGAAGGATATCTATATTTATCTTCTTCTTCATATTTAAAAAGATTAAATGACAAAACAAATTACTTAAGCGAAGAATATGATTTATTATATGGAGAGAGTTATCCATCAAGCAAAAACGAATTAGCGTTAGTTATTGATAAAAACAATTGTATTGATGCTTATGTATTAGATTATTTAGGAATTGATTACGAAAATATAGACCATTATACGTTTGAAGAAATGTGTGGGAAAGAATTTAAAGTTGTTAGGAATAACGATTTATATATTTATGATGATGAAGATGGAATTTATAAGACATATAGTAATAAGGAAAATCTATATAATAATTCTGACATAACATTAAAAATCACTTGCATTTTAAGAGCAAAGAAAACAGCTACAATGAAATTATATTCAACTGGATTATTATATACTGATGAATTGTTTGAATATATGCATAATGATTGCTGTGAATCTAATGTTGTAAAAGATCAGTTAAAATACGGAGTAGAAAAGAACGTATTTTCAGGATATCCATATCAAGATTCTATATCTTCGTTTCAAACGGTATCAAAAGAATACGTTTTAGAAAATAATTTAAAAACATTAGGTTATTATTATAAAATTAATTATATCAAAATTTATACAGATAAATTTGAAAATAGAACTAGTATAAATAAATATTTAGAAGCATATAATACAGGAAAATCTAGTGAAGATAAAATTTTGTATTCAGACTATATGGGATCTTTAACACAAGAGTTTGAGAAATTTATTAACATATTAACAAATGTATTAATTCTTTTTTCAACGATATCATTATTAATTGCTGCGATTATGATAGCATTATTAATGTATGTAAGTGTAATTGAACGAACAAAAGAAATTGGATTATTAAGAAGTGTAGGCTTTAGTAAATTAAATATATTAACAGTTTTTGTTACTGAAGCTGGAATAATTGGAATAATAGCAGGAATAATAGGTCAAGTATGTGCTTTAGTATGCGCTAAGCCAATTTTGAGTTTTGTGTCTAATGTAGTTGAAGAAAGTTATTCCTCTTCTTTTGATTTAACAGAAATTACTAAAGTTTCTTTAAATCCGCTTGAATTAATTTTGATTATTATAGGAAGTGCGCTTGTTGCTATTATAGCATCTTTAATTCCAGCTATAATTGCGTCAAATAAAGAACCTGTAAAATCAATTAATTATCAAGCTAATTAAAAGGTGATAAATATGAAAAAAGAGTTAAAAACTAAATACGAAGATACAATAGCCGCTATAGGTACAGCTGTTAGCAATAATGCAATTAGCATAATTAAAGTAAGCGGAACTGAAAGTATAGATATTGTATCTAAAATATTTACCAAAAATTTAAAAAAAGTGGAATCACATACCATTCATTATGGTTATATTAAAGAAAACAACAATATTATTGATGAAGTCTTAGTAAGTGTATATAGAGCACCTAAAAGTTTTACTTGCGAGGATGTAGTTGAAATTAATTGTCATGGTGGCATATTTGTAACTAACAAAATTCTTGAGATTTTACTTTCCAACGGTGCTAGATTAGCTGAGCCAGGTGAATTTACTAAAAGAGCATATTTGAACGGAAGAATTGATTTGACTCAAGCAGAAGCCGTTATGGATATGATTGTATCAAATACTAATAATAGTTTAAAATTAGCATCATTAGGATTAACTGGAGAAGTTAAAAAGATAATTAAAGAATTTAGAGACCAAGTTTTACAGTCTATGCTTGAAGTTGAGGTTAACATCGATTATCCTGAATATGAAGATGAAGTGCAAGTTACAGAAGACAAACTATTACCTAACTTATTAAAATTGCGCGAGCAAATTGATGAATTATTAAAGAAATCAGAGATTTCTCAAGTAATTAAAAATGGTATTAATACAGCTATAATAGGAAGACCAAACGTAGGTAAGAGTAGTTTATTGAATGCTATGTTACAAGAAGACAAAGCAATTGTAACATCTATCGCAGGAACTACAAGAGATATCGTAGAGGGGGAAATTAATATAGGTGGTCTTGTCCTTAAATTGATTGATACAGCAGGCGTAAGAGAAACGGATGACGTTATTGAGCAAATTGGCGTAGAAAAAAGTAAGAAAGTATTATCTGAAGCTGATTTAGTAATTCTTGTTTTAGATAATAGTCAAAAATTAAATGATGTAGATATCGAATTATTAGAATTATCTAAGGACAAACGTCGTATTATTGTAGTTAATAAAAAGGATTTACCTAAAAATTTAGACTTAACGGATTATGCTGATTTGATTTATATGTCTAGTTTTGATAAAAATGACATCGAATTACTTGAATCGAGAATTAAAGAATTATGTAATATAACTGATGCATTAAACCTTGATGGCACATATATAGGAAATGCTAGACAAATAGGTAAGTTAAAAGAAGCGAAGAACAATTTAAATGATGCTATTGCAAGTTTAAATGCTGGAATGCCTATTGATATTGCAAATATCGATATTAATAACGCATGGATTAATTTAGGCGAAATATTAGGAGAAGTATCAAGCGAAGAATTAATTGATGAATTATTTTCAAGATTTTGTTTAGGTAAATAACTAAAGACAACTTAAAGAATCTTCTTCTTAATAAAAAAAGATTGAAAAAAAGTAAAATTGTGTTATAATATTTATATCTTAAAATAAAGGTGGAGGCTTATATGAACCGCGTAGTAAAAATAACTTTAAGAATTCTATTAATTGTAATAATTCCATTAATCATGGCTTTCTTAATTGGCTGCTATGGTTATAATAGATATAAAATACAATTACCAGAGTATTATGTATCTTCTAATGAATACAAAAATACAGAGCAAAAAATTGAGAATTATATGAGATTCTATTCTGATTATTATGAAGAATTAACAGATTTAGAAAATTCAATCCTAGGTACTGATGGATTTGTTGAAAATGAAAATGGAGATAAATTATTCTCACTTAAAGCATATAGATGGTATTTTTTAAATGACGATAAATCATTAGGTGCTTTTAGTTATGTTTTTGTTTTATATAATGTTCATTATGGAAATGTATATTATACTATTAATAAAGACGATCCTAACGCAAAATTTGAAGGTTACTTACCAGTTTTCGAATTAACTATTACTGATTTTGCAGGTGAAGGCGACGAAGACGATTTAGTTTACAAAACATTATTTGCTTATAATAGTCAACATATTATTGAAGATTATAATTTTGTAGGTACTTCAAAAAACGGTGAAGATACTAAGAAATATGAAACAGGTGCTACAATTAATTCTAATACCGATACTAAATGGGCTATGTTTACAGCAGATAAAGAATATAGTAAAAATGTTGAAATCAAAATTACTGCAACTGATGGTAAATATGCAGAAAACGAAGATGAAGATCTTGTTAAAGCATATACAATTGATGCAGTTAAGTATAATGAAACTTCATTCTTAAACGATATGAACTTATATACTGAAGGTAAATATAATGGCGTTGAATTAACTCAAGCATTTGGCGAAGACATTAAAAAAGCAGGTTACAACAAGTATGTTATTGGTCACTATTTATGGTGGGAAGCACTAATTGCATTTGTATTAACATTAGTAGTTACAGGTTCTGTTTTAATTGTCTGGGAAGGCGAAATTACTAAAGAAAACAATAAAAAAGAAAAAGTAAATAAAGCTAATTAGAATACTAATTAGCTTTATTTATATTTTGTTGTTAATTATATAAAAAGATGTTATAATGTAAATGGTGATCGATATGAAAAAATATAAAAAAATATTTCTTATAATATTATGTATTTTATCTATTCTTTTAATTTCTTGTAATAAAGAAAAAAATCAAAAGAAAAATACATACGAATACGAATTAATAAATTTGTATGAAGAAGGTATATCATATATAGACGATTTTGATTTGAGCTATATTAAGTTAAGAATTAAAACAAAAGATACTATCTTAGAAGTAGATGTCAATGAGTCTATGATAGAACCTAGTGATTTAGACAAATTAAAAGAACCAGGTTTTTATGATATTAAAGTAAAATACGGATCTTTTGAGGGAGTCTTTTCAATTATTTTATTAGAAAAAAATGATGTAATTGAGCCTGATGATCAAAAATATAAAGATTATAATACTTTTGATTTAGATGGTTATTATAAAGATGCTGTTGGTTTAGTAGGTAATGATTTAAAACTAGCCTTAAGAGCAATTATATCAGTTCAAAAAATTATTGAAAAGTACGATAACTTAAGGCAGGATTTGCAAATTACAGACGTTAGTTTAGAAAATAAAGATAAAATATATGATTTTTATACACATGAAGAAATGAATATAACTTGGGATTCAGGTAAAACATGGAATAGAGAACATGTATGGCCTAGATCTAAAGCTTGGTATCAATATGATGGAGCTGGTGCTGATATCCATTGTGTAAGACCAGTTAATTCAAGAGATAATTCATCTAGAGGAAACAAAGCATTTGGTACCGATTCATACCATTTCAATCCTGATGATTGCTCAAAAGGTGATGTAGCAAGAATTATATTTTATATGCTTGTTAGGTATGAAGAAGCAGAAAGTTATTCAATTACTAATGTTGCGCAATCTATGGAGATGCTATTAGATTGGAATGCTTTTGATCCAGTAGATGATATTGAAAGACAAAGAAATAATGAATCATATAAAATCCAAGGAAACAGAAATCCTTTTATAGATTTTTCAGATTATGCATATTTGATATGGGATAATTCACGATTGAATATTGGTTATCAAATTTATTCTTTCAATTCTTTTATAACAACTTCAATAAGTTTTGCATATTTTGATAATAGATATAATTTATATACATTATAATATATAATAAGAAAAGAACTTCATTTCTGAAGTTCTTTTTTAGAATTCACAGTTTTTAGGAGTTCTTGGATATGGAATTACATCACGAATGTTTTCAATTCCTGTTACATACATAATCAATCTTTCAAATCCCATACCAAATCCTGAGTGAACGCATCCTCCGTATCTTCTAGTATCTAAATACCAATCAATACTATTTTTATCTACATGCATTTCTTCCATTCTCTTTAATAATATATCAAGTTTTTCTTCTCTTTGACTTCCACCCATTAATTCTCCAGCTTGAGGGACAATTAAATCAACTGCAGCTACAGTTTTTCCATCAGGGTTCACTTTCATATAGTATGCTTTAATATCTTTAGGCCAATCTGTAACAAATACTGGACCATTAAAATATTCTGTAATGTATTTTTCATGTTCTTTAGCTATATCTTCACCATATGAAGGTTCAAACTCCCATTTTACATTAGCCTTCTTTAAAATATCAATTACATCATGATGTTTAATTCTTGTAAATTTAGAAGTAAGTAAAGCTGTTATTTTTTCTCTTAAGCCTTTCTCTACAAATTGGTCACAAAATGTAATTTCTTCATCACAATTATCTAAAATATATTTAATTACATATTTTAGCATTTCTTCTTCGATATCCATTAAGCCTTCTAAATCGCAGAATGCCATTTCTGGTTCAATCATCCAAAATTCATTTGCATGCGTTTTAGTGTTTGAATTTTCAGTTCTAAATGTAGGACCGAAAGTATAGATATCACCAAATGCCATTGCATAAGTTTCACCTTGTAATTGGCCGGAACCTGTAATGAATGCTTGTTTTCCAAATAAATCTTTTGAGTAATCAACTTTGCCGTTCTCGTCTTTTGGTGGATTGTTGAAATCTAATGTTGTGATTTTAAACATTTGATCACTACCTTCGCAGTCAGCACATGTTATTAAAGGAGTGTGAACATATACATAACCACGACTTTGAAAATAAGAATGTATTGCCATTGCAGCCACACTTCTAATTCTAAACACAGCGTTAAATAAATTTGTTCTTGCTCTTAAATGAGCGTTATCTCTTAAAAACTCACGTGTATGTCTTTTTGGTTGAATTGGATATGATTCAGGACAATCTCCAAGCATAATTACTTTTTTTGCATGAATTTCTAATGGTTGCTTCATTTCTGGAGTTAAGACAACATCACCAATTATTTGTAATGAAACACCAACACGATATTTTGATACATCATTAAAATTATCTAGTTTTGTGTCATAAACAACTTGAATAGTTGGAAGTGTTGAACCATCGTTAATATTTAAAAAGCCGAATTGTGCTTGAGCTCTGTTTGTTCTAACCCATCCACAAATCAATACTTCTCCTTCTTTTTTTTCTTGAAAAATTTCTTTAATTTTAATTCTTTTCATAATTACCTCCATATAAAAAGTCCCTAAACAAATTTCCCATTTGTTTAAGGACGATATAATCTTTCGCGGTGCCACCTTAATTAGTATAAAAATATACTCACTTAATTTGCCTTTAATGCAGGCGTACATTTAGTTTTACTCGAAGCACATCTTCTTTCTTCTAAAAGCTCAAAGTGTTCTTTCGTTATACATAGTATAGTTTACACCGTCCACTATATCTCTATTTTTCTATAGTATAACTACTTTTCTTTTCAACGCATTAATTATGATATTATTATATCACTTTATATAATAATGTCAATAATAAGAATAATAAGTAAAATAAATTTTTTCTTTTCTTATTATATAATATATGATATAATATATTTAAATGGGGAAGTATGTAACGAGGTGAATTATGTCATACAAAGCACTATATAGAAAATATCGTCCACAAACATTTAGCCAAGTAGTAGGGCAAGCCGCAATTGTAAAGACATTACAAAATGGAATAATCAGCGGTAAGATTTCACATGCTTATTTATTCTGTGGTCCAAGAGGAACTGGTAAAACAAGTATTGCTAGAATTTTCGCAAAAGCATTAAATTGTGAAAATCAAAACAATGGCGAACCATGTTCTAATTGTACTAATTGCAAAGAAATAAGCGAAAGTATGAGCCCAGATGTTGTAGAAATAGATGCTGCAAGTAATAATGGTGTAGACGAAATTAGAGACATTAGAGAAAAAGTAAAATTTTTGCCTAGTGGATCAAAATATAAAATCTATATTATTGATGAAGTTCATATGTTGAGTACAGGAGCATTTAATGCTTTACTTAAAACATTAGAGGAACCTCCAAAACATGTAATCTTTATTCTTGCTACTACAGAACCTCAAAAACTACCAGCTACAATAATTTCGAGATGTCAAAGATATGATTTTAAGCCTTTGGGTACATATGAATTAAGTATGCAACTTAAGAATATATGCGAAAAAGAAGATGCAATTATTTCTGAGGATGCAATTAATGCTATTAGTGAAGCAGCAGATGGTGGTATGCGTGATGCTTTAAGTATTTTAGATCAAGTAATCTCATACGGAAACAAGGATATATCTATTGACGATGTTAATACAATCACTGGTACTATCAGCTTTGATAAAATGAATTTATTAATGAATTATATTGAATCTAAGAATGTTAATTTTGCATTAGATACAGTTAATGATTTCCTTCAAACTGGAAAAGAAGTTAGCAAAATCATTGCAGCAATTCTTGTATTTTGCAGAGATATATTACTTTATAAAAATATTGGAAATAAAAATAATAATAAATATATATTTGAAAAAGAAAAGTTTCAAGAATTAGCATTTAAATTACAAACTAATAAAGTATTGTACTATATTGATGTATTATGTGATATGCAAAATAAGATTAAAGCTTCTACTACTCCTAATATTTATTTGGAATTAGCTATAATTAAAATGTGCAGTATAAGCGATGCTGATTTAGATTTAATGAAAAGAGTTACTGAACTAGAGACTAAAATCGAAACAGGAGACTTTGCTCAAAACGGAATCGAAAATCAAGGAAACAATCAAGTTGATAACGAAAAGCTTAGTTTATTAGATACTAAAATCAATCAAGTTGTAACAGAATTTAATAAATTAGAAATTCATAAATTAGCACAACGTATTGATGATTTAACACAAATAGTAACTAATAGAATTAATCAGGCTAATGATACTGATTCAGAATTAGATGTTAAGAAAGAAATTGAAGAATTAAAATTCCAAATTGAAAATATTAAAAACGATAATTTAGTAACATTCGATGAAAATGATAAGATACATGAACTTGAAGAAAAAATATCAATGCTATCTAGAGAAAAAGTTAATGCTCCTGTAATAAGTGATGACGTTAATTTCGCAATTGAGAATTTAAAGAATGATGTAAATTATTTAAAGTCTAATCAAAATAGCGAATTGAATGAAAAAGTTATATTAAAAATCAATGAATTAGATGAAAAAATTAATTCAATTAGTTTCAATAACGTCAATAGTAATGACGTAAACGTTGATGAAAACATTATACTTGAATTAAATAATTTAAAGCGAGAAATTGCAAATATTAATTCTAAAGAAATCGCAGGTAATTATGGTGTAGATTTCTCTAATCAATTAGAAGAATTAAAACAACAATTAGATGAAGTCAAAAATAAATCTACTGATTATGCTGATTTGAAATCAAAATTAGAATACTTGTATGAATATGTAAATTTATTAGATACAAAAGAAACAGCTAAGATGGTTGTCAGTGAAAATGGTAGCGAACTACTTGAAATAAAAGACAAACTTCAATCTTTGGAAAGCAAAATGTATAAGTTTATTTCTAGCGCTATGTCAAATAATAAACCAAAAGCAAAACCAGAGAAAAAAGCTAATGGCCAAATTATGTTATTCGGTGATGATATTGTTGGCTTAGATGATATCGAAAAAGCTACAAAAGAAAATACTGATTTTGAAGAATTAAAAGATGAAAATAAGTCTGAATCTGCATTGATTGAGGAAGAATTAACTAACGATGAAGTTAGTAACGCTGAATCAGATGCTGAAACTTCTTCTTTAAATGTAGAAGATTTCACAGATAATGAAGAAAATTCAATAGAACCTGAACAGGAAGAAACTAACGAAGAATCTTCAACGATTGAAGTAGAAAATATCGTAGAAGATATTAGCGATAACGAAGAAAAAGACGACTTATTCGCGCCTGATAATTCAATAACTAAAAAAGAAATAAATTTTGATGTTAACGAAGAAAGTATTGATTTCTTTGATTTTGGTCAAAAGGTTGGAATTGAAGAGCAAGAAAACGCTCAAGATGAGATTAAAGAAACAAGTGATAATTTGTTTGAGTCAACTACAAAAATTGAAAAACCAGTTGAAAAACCTAAAAACGAAATTATTGATCAATATTTTGATCCAGAAAAGAAAGAATCAGTTGTTAACAAAACAAATTCTAGTATTGTAATTAAACAAATGGATACTAGTGATATAGCTGATGGCGATGAAATTTCTAAATCATTATTAATGCATGAATCAACAAGAGTTCAAGAAGCTGCAAATAACCATGATAATAAGGAAATATTCATTGAGCAAAAACAAGAATTTGTTGATAAATTTGCTGCTTATAACATCAAGGATGTTGAACAATTGCTTTATGAAGCCTTAAGCGAAACATCTATTAATGATAAAAAGAGAATTACAGAAGTTTGGAAAACAATAAGTAGAGGAATTTCTGTAGAATATTTACCAATTGCATCTTTATTATCAGAAGGATATGTAGCTTCAGTTGGAAATAAAGAAATCATTTTAACATTTAACAGCGTTTCTAAATGCAATCAAGTGATGAGAATGAAATTTAAGAAAGAAGCTATGAGAATATTGTATGAAAAGTTAGGAGATACATATAACTATATAGCTTTACCTGATAATGTATGGAACGAAAAGAGAAAAGAATATGTTAATCAATATCGTATAGGTATAAAGAGACCTACTTTAACTCCTTTTCAAATTGAAGGATTAAGTGTAATAGACAAAAGAGACGAATTCTCAAATAAAGAAGATAAAATTATAAGTCAAGCAATTAATGTGTTTGGCGACGATCTTGTTAAAATTAAATAGGAGATATTATTATGAATCAACAAGCAATGTATAGAAAAATTAAAAAAATGCAAGATGAAATGATTGCTACACAAAAAGAAATTGAAGAAACGGTATTTACTGCTTCTGCTGGTGGTGTTGTAACTGTTGAAATATATGGCACAAAAGAAATTAAATCAGTTGTTATTAGTAGTGATTTTGAAGCTGAAGGACCAGAAGATTATGAAATGTTAAGTGATATGATTGTTGCTGCTTCAAGTGAAGCATATAAACAAATTGATAAAACTACTGAAACTAAAATGGCTAAATACCAAGCACTATTGGGAGGCATGGGAGGCCTATTCTAAAATGAGGTATCCTCAAAAATTTGAAGATTTAATTGAATCTTTAGAGTCATTGCCCGGGATTGGCGCAAAAACCGCAGAAAGATTAGCTTTCTTTCTTATAGATAAGCAAAATAATAACATAGCCAAAAAAATGAGTGATTGTATTAAAGATGCAGCTAATTCTATTGCAGAATGCGAAGTTTGCGGTATGATCACTGATAAAGCTGTTTGTGATATATGCCAAGATGAGAGTAGAGAAAATAAAATAATGGTTGTTGAAAGTTCAAAGGATGCATTAGCGTTTGAAAAAACTAAAGCATATAAAGGCAAATATCACATTTTGAATGGTACAATTTCTCCTACTAATGGAGCTGGACCTAATGATATAAATATCGAAAAATTAATTAGTAGAATAAACAACAGAAATGTTGATGAGGTTATAATAGCAACATCATCGAATATAGATGGTGAATTAACCGCACTATATGTTCAAAAACTTTTGCAAAATCATAACATTAAAACTTATAGAATTGGTTATGGTCTTCCAGCAGGAGCTAATATTGAATATGTAGATGAAATAACTTTAATTAGATCATTAGAATCTAAAAAAGAAATGTAACAGGATAATTAAATGAGGAGCGGTATTTCGTTCCTCTTTTAACAAAGGAGATAATATGGTTGTTGTAGTAGAAGGCAAAAACGATAAAAACAAAATCTTGAGTGTGTTTAAAGATGCTTTTGTTGTAATAACAAATGGAAGTGAGATATCAGACGAAACTATACAAACAATTAAATCTCTAAATGCAACAAATAAAATTGTTTTATGTTTAGATCCTGATGGTCCAGGTGAAAAAATACGAAAAAAGATATTAGAAAATATTCCTAATTGCTATAATGTTTACGCTGATAAAAATAAAGCAATAAGTAATAATAAGAAAAAAGTAGGTATAGAACATATGACTAAGCAAGATATTTTAGCCTTATTTGATAATGTGTATGAATCAAACTACGAAGGCAAAATAACTTACATGGATCTATATAAATTAGGCTTAATGGAGTCAAAGCAAAAGAGAACTAAACTTTGCGAAAAATTGCATATAGGATATTGCAATGCAAAACAACTAGTGAAAAGAGTAAATATGCTCAATATCTCTTTAGAAAGGATTGTTGAATCTTTATGATTGTTGATGAAACAAAACGAATAATTGATAAATATGAAGTTTATCCCAAAAAAGGGTATGGGCAAAATTTTCTCATTAATAAAGGAATAATTGAAAAAATTGTTCAAACAGCCAATCTAACTAAAGAAGATTATGTTATTGAAATTGGCCCTGGTTTGGGTTCTTTAAGTGAATATTTATGCTTAAATGCTAAAAAAGTAATTTGTTTTGAAATTGATGAATTAATGGTTAAAATTTTAAAAGAAACTTTATCTCAATATGATAATGTTTTAGTAGTTGAAGGTGATTTTTTAAAGCAAGATGTTAAGAAATATATAAGCGAACATTTTGAACCAAATGCAAAAGTAAAAGTTGTGGCTAATTTGCCTTATTATATAACTACACCAATACTTTCTAAATTGTTGAAAATTGATAATATCATTGAAGAAACATTTATGGTACAAAAAGAAATGGGAGAAAGGTTTATAGGTAAAGTAAATACTAAAGATTACAACGCTTTAAGCGTTTTTATGCAATATTATACAAACACAACGAAGGCTTTTATAGTTGGCAAAAATAATTTTTACCCTATTCCCAATATAGATAGCATTGTATTAAATGCTAAGTTCTTGAAAAAGGATTTAGGTATTAAAGATGACGATAAGTTTATGGATTTTGTTAAAGCATCGTTTGCACAAAGAAGAAAAACAATGATAAACAACCTATCAAACTTTTATAAAATCTCTAAAAGTAAGTTGGAGATTAAATTTAAAGAATTGGGTTTTGACCCTAATGTAAGAAGCGAATCTTTAGATTTAAATGAACTAGCTAAAGCATATTTAAATATCTTGGGTGAATAGTATGATAATGAAGGCTTACGCAAAGATTAATTATAGTTTGAAGGTTTTAGGAAAAAGACCTGACGGATATCATGAACTTGATATGCTAATGGTAAATATTAACTTATTTGATTTGTTAAATTTTAAAAAAATAGACAATGGTATTACTGTTGAGTGTTCAAAAAATGTATGCAAAATGGAAGATAACATTGTCTACAAAGTGGCTAAATTGATTATAGAAAAATATAATATTAATTCTGGCGTCAAAATTAAAATTAAGAAAAGAATACCTGATGGAGGAGGCTTAGGTGGCGGAAGTAGCGATGCAGCTGCTACTATTAAGGCTTTAAACTTAATGTTTAGTCTCAATATGAATATACATGATATGATTGAGGTTGCATTGGCTGTAGGCTCAGATGTGCCGTTTTTCTTATATAATTGCTATTCCAGAGTAAAAGGTAGAGGTGAAATTGTTGAGCCTTTAAGCTTTCAAAATACTAATAATAAATTATTATTGGTGCTTCCAAAAGTTAAATGTTCTACAAAAGAAGTATATTCTAATGTGAGTGGCTATTCTAACTTTTCAATTGATAAATGTATAAAAGATGGTAATATATTCAATGATTTAGAGCAAGCAAGCATAAAAGCTTATCCACAATATAATTTAGAAAAAATTAAAAGAACATTGATTAGTAATGGAGCGAAAAAAGCATTAATGAGCGGCAGCGGTTCTACTGTGTTCGGACTATTTGATAATTACAAAAAATTTTCAAGTATTAAAAAAGAATTAAGTGATTGTAAATTAATCAAATGTAAAACGATTTCTTGTTGTAAAAAAAGTCTTAATGAGTATAATTAAAATGTATTAGTACGGAGGAAATATGGCATTATTACACGGATCAAAAGTAAAATTATTTGCTCTTTCTGCAAATAGAGAATTAGGTGAAGAGATAGCTAACTATATAGGCTTACCTCTTTCTGAATGCACTACAGTACATTTCGCTGATGGTGAGGTTATGGTTAATATTCATGAAACTGTAAGAGGGCATGATGTATTTGTTGTTCAACCAACATCTAAACCAGTTAACGAATCATATATGGAATTATTAATTATGATTGATGCATTAAAGAGAGCTTCTGCTCATACAATTAATGTTATCATGCCTTATTATGGTTATTGTAGACAAGATAGAAAAGCTAAAGCAAGAGAACCAATCTCAGCTAAACTAATGGCTGATTTATTACAAGCAGCTGGAGCTAGTAGAGTATTAGCGATGGATTTACATGCTGCTCAAATTCAAGGCTTCTTCAACATTCCTATTGATAATTTTGAAGCATTACCATTATTAGTTCAATATTTTAAAGATAAGAACTTGGATGATATCGTAGTTGTATCTCCTGACCACGGAGGAACTACAAGAGCTAGAAAATTAGCTTTATATTTTGATGCTCCTATTGCTATTGTTGATAAGAGACGTCCAAGACCAAATGTTGCTGAAGTTATGAACATCATTGGTGAAGTTAAAGACAAAAATGTTATAATCGTAGATGATATTGTAGATACTGCTGGAACTATTACAATTGCTGCTAATCATTTGAAAGCAATTGGTGCTAAAAAAATATTTGTTGGGTGCACACATCCAATTTTATCTGACCCAGCAATTCAAAGAATTAACGATTCTGCAATTGAAGAGCTTGTTTGCACAAACTCTATTCAAATTGATCCAAGTAAAAAATGTGATAAGATTGTACAATTATCAATTGCTAAAATATTAGGCAAAGGTATATTAAATATTATTGATGGTAAACCAATAAGTGATTTATTTGTTTATGATTCATCAATTAGATATTAATTGTTAACTTTTAAAGAGCACTATTTAGTGCTCTTTTTTAATACCTTAAATTTAATTAAAATAAAGCAAATAAAACTTGACAAGCGATTTCATAAGTGGTATAATAATATAGGTTAGTTAAAAAGGAGACTATTTAAGTAAACCTTAAAACTAA
>JAZLLM010000093.1:0-5958 GCA_045598145.1 Bacilli bacterium
ACATGGAGGAAGTATAATCTTAGTTGATCTATCAATTGTACCAAAGACACCAATTACTTTTCTATTTAGCATTGTTGCTCTATTTACGATGCCCATTATTTATTCTTGTAAATCAGTATAAAATTAATTACAAACTATTGTTTATCTCGTTTTCTAGTTTTTGTATAAAATCTAAAAGTTCATCGAAAGAAGGCGTACTTCCATAAATCATATTTGACATATTTTTATAATCTTTTTTTAATCGTTCTATACTATGTGCTGCTGGATATAATTTAATAGTACCTATTTTTGCCAAATCATATCTTGCCCAATTTCTAGGATAAAACTTAGATTTGAAATATGAAACTTCATTTAATAATTCTGGTTGTGCAATAGCTTTATCTTTAACACTTGTGTTCGCCAAGCAATATAAATCATAATAATGTCGTGAATATCTATCTGGGATAAAAGAATTCTCTGGGCGAAAAGCTTCTTGATGCAAAATAGTTGCTTTTCCCCAAAAAGTCCTTTCGGGTGTAGTTGTTTCGATAATACTTTCACATATACTGAAAATTGTTGGATATATTTCTGCAATGTATGACTTAATTTTTGTTGGATGAGAAGGACTCCATGCAGCCAAAGCACCAATTTCTAAACGTATAATTTTTAAAATTGATTCATCTTCAAAAGAGGATGGATATTTAAAACAAACTGTACCTAAATCATTTTTATCAATAAAAACATCTAGTTCTCTATCAAGTTCTTCTTCCATACCACTTTTAAATGAAGGAAGAAAAACATCTTTTAAAAAGTTGAAAAGTAATTGTTTTGTATCTTCTATAAATTTTAGTTGTTTAGTATTCGAACGAGTTTCCCATGGCTCTTCAGTTTTATAACCAAGTTCTCTCCAGTCAATTATAAGATCAATATCTTCAGAAAATCTTTCTATTAAATTATAAGATTTAGATAAACTTGTACCCCCTTTAAAAATCAATTTATTTTTCCATTTACTTTTTCTAAATAAATAATCAAGCGTCAAGCAAACCCAATAATCTTTTTCGATTATGGCAGATGTCAGTTTTTTCTTTGAACTAACATTCAATATGATATTTTCTCTTTCTTCATCATAATTCTTTTTGCTTAAATTATACATTTATTGTACTCCGCATATTTTTTTAATAGTTTCATATATCCATATTGTTGTTTGTTGGGCTTCAATTAACAATTTTTGTTTATCCGAATCAATTAATATATTTATAAATTTATTAATTATATCTGTATTAATAGAATCTTTTCCATACTGTTTTAATGCTTGTATAACTAGATTAGTTTTATACGAAAAGCCATACATTTCTTTATCTGCTCTATGCGTAAATTTTACATTAATTCCATTGATTTCATAATTTCGAGATAGACCACTAGTATAAAACTCATAAATTGAAGGTACTTGTGTTGAAAGGCCAAGCAAATTTAAAGCAGTATTGCCAGTTGCTGAGATAGTCCAATTATTACTTCTAGCTATAGCCTTAGCTACTTCATTAATATCAGGAACAACCTTTTCATTTAAAAGTGTACTATATTTTGGTTTATCGTAAACTCCTCGAATTACTCTTCTTAGAATTCCTCTTTTTTCTAGCCTTGCAATAGATTTCTTTGCTGTTTCATATTCCATGTCTTTCGTAAAATCCGAAACAACAAAGCATGCACCATATGGACTACATTTAATTTTCTCTTCCATTTCACTAATATATGATTTACACATATTTTTTTCTCCTTTTGCTGTCCCTATTATTATAGTATATTAGGGACAATATGTCAATTAATTTTCCATTTTTTAAGTTATCTAAATAGCTATATTAAAAGCCTATTTTACTATAAAAGTAAAGTAGGCTATATTTTTTATAAATCAATCTTTTTAATTGTTTCTTCTAAATCATCTTTACATCTAGGTTTTGCTTGCTTAAAAGGTAAATTAAGTATATTAGTTTCATATACATTCTTAACACATGGAGGAAGTATAATCTTAGTTGATCTATCAATTGTACCAAAGACACCAATTACTTTTCTATTTAGCATTGTTGCTCTATTTACGATGCCCATTATTACTTTACCTTGAAAGCTTTGTGAGTCTAATTTACCTTCACCAGTAAAGATATAATCAGCATCACGTATCTTATTATCAAAGTCAACAATATCTAAAATTGTTTCTATACCTCTTCTAATTTTTGCTTTTGCGAATGCTAAACATGCAAAGCCTAAACCACCAGCTGCTCCTGCACCCATATTGTATGCAAAGTCATATTGTAAATCTTCTCTTACTACATCAGCTAAATGCTTTAATCCTTCATCCAACATTTCTACTTCTTCTTTATCTGCACCTTTTTGTGGAGCATATACATAGCTTGCACCATTTTCTCCGTATAATGGATTAGTAACATCACTTAAAGCATAGATATCAACATCTTTTATTCTTTGGTCTTGTCCACTCATATCTATTCTCTTGATATCTTTTAATGTTTTTCCTACTGGGATAAATTCATTATCATTATAGTCATAGAACTTAACACCCAAACTTGCAGCCATTCCACAACCACCATCATTAGAGATTGTACCACCTAAACAAATATAGATATTTCTAGCATCCATATCAAGAGCTTTCTTAATTAATTCACCAATACCATATGAGGTGATTTCTTTTGGTGTATCACCATTTCTTTTATATTTATATCCTACTACTGATGCACTTTCAATAAAGAATTCTTTATCTTTAAATCCTAGTGGTGCATATATGGTTTCAAAGTGAGGTCCTGTAACTTTATAATACTTTAATAAGCCCTCAGTACCTTTTACTAATGCATCAACACTAAATTCTCCACCATCACCAATTGGTATATATTCTATATTAATACCAGGATATTTTTTTCTTAAAACATTACCAGTAATCATTGCCACTGTTTCATTTGACATTGACTCTTTAAATGAGTCAAAAGCTAATACAACTTTCATTTTATTATCTCCCTATATAATAAGAAATAGATTATTTTATTTCTATGAATTCATAATTTTTAGAGCCTACACCAAGCTCACTTGCAGCATCAATAGTATGAACGCCATTTCTTGATTCAACTCTTTCAATAAAATGCTTAATGCCTTTATCATTTGATTTATAGATTAAATCAATACAAGCTTGGTCAATTGCAACTGGGTCAGTGGAAGCTAAAATACCAATATCAGCGATACATGGGTCTTCAGCTACACTACAGCAATCACAATCTACACTCATATTTTTCATTACATTAATATATGCACATTTGCCTTCAAATTTATTTACTACACTTAATGCAGCATCAGCCATTGATTCTAAGAATAAATCATGTGGTGCAGTCCAAATTTCTTCTGCTTTTCCAGCACCATGAATATATGCTTTACCATATGATGATGCACAACCAATAGATAATTGTTTTAGTGCTCCACCATATCCTCCCATTGGGTGACCTTTAAAGTGTGATAATACTAATAATGAATCATAATTCTTTAAATTCTTACCAACATAATTTTTCTTAATTATTTTACCATTAGGTATTTCTAATACATCGTCTGGTCCATTTTCATCTAATAAATCAAATTTATAATAATCTAACCAGTTGTGTTCTTTCAATAATTCTTTATGCTTTTCACTAGTGTTTCTAGCTCCATCATATGCTGTGTTACATTCACATACTGTACCACCTACATAATCAATTATATCTTTCCAGAATTCTGGTTTAATATAATTTTGGTTGCCTCTTTCACCACTATGAACTTTAACGCAAACATTACCTTCTAAATTAATACCTAATAATTTATATAGTTCTAAAACTTTTTCTTTTGTGATTTCTTTTGAAAAATATACTTTAGCCATTATTTTTTTAACCCTTCATTTACTGCATGTACTAAATCACCAGTAGTATCACACCCGTTTTCCCAATATGTAACACCACCATAACCATTATCTTTGATAAACTTACACTTTTCAATTATTGATGTAGGATCATCGTAACTAATAAATTCTAATCCATCTTTACTAATTAAATATGGTACTCCAGCTTTCTTGTCATATACATATTTATATTCACCACTATTTATATAACTCTTTATATTTGGATATAATATAGAACCTGCAGATTTCCAAGACCCACTTGATTTTTCTTGCTTCATACCATAAAATGCAAGACCAAACAATAACTTCTTTTTATCTACACCCTCATTAGTAAATATTGGTCCACTTTCTTCAATTGAGCATGAAGTTAAAGTGCTTCCGCATTTATTTACTGTATCATTATTACTTGTAGATTTATATAATGCATTTTGATATTGACCTCCTGATGATGTCATACCATATGTCATTACATTAATAAAATCTATATATTTATGTGAATTAGCTAAATCATATCTTGGAGGTTGCCACATTCCACCAGTAATAGGTACTGTTACTAAGTACATATCATTTACTGCTTTTATTGCATCATGTAATTCTTTCATTAATAATGTAAAGTTACCTTTTTCTGATGCTGTAGGTGTTTCCCAGTCTATATCAACTCCATCAAAGCCGTATGTATTAATTAAATATACACTAGTTTCAGCTAGGTTCTTTCTTGCTTCTTCACTTTTAGCGATTTCACTAAATGTAGCGCAAGGTACTGAACCTCCTCCTCCTAATGATGCGATAACATAGTCACCATGGTCATGTGCTCTTGGTATAACATATTTTACCATTTTCTCAATCCATGACTTAGCTTCATTAGCTATACTATGTCCACTTGTATCATTACCAGTAAGTAATCCATTTACATCTACTGGTACAAATGCACAATAGATTATATCCATTGTTTCGAAGAATTCATCTGTTAATAAGTCATAACTACGGTATACATATCCAGTAGCTATATTACCTTTACTTAAATCCTTATATCCTTTTGCTATCATATTAATCTTATTTACTATTTTAAAATCATCTAAAGTGATAGTCACTGTAAATTCTACAGGTGTATCAACCTTTTGTACATTATATTTACCTTCATTACTTATAGCATCTGGATTGTTGCTTTCCCAAGTAACTGTAGCATCAAATGCATTAGTAACTAGTACTATATCTTTTGATATAATTGTATCGTTAAATTCTTTATATAAACTATCAAACAAGGAATTTAGGTAATCTGTTTGATCTTTAATATAAATAGCTCTAACTTCCATATCTTCATTTACTTCGTCAAAAGCATCACTTGATACATTCCAAGATGCAATATAACCATCTTTAGCTGGAATTTCTGGAACAGAAGTAAAAGCTAAAGTACTTTCTGTTTCATATTCTTTGTACACTTCTCCATCAACAATAAATGTTATTTTAACTAATGGATGGTTAGGAAGTAATGTAAGTGCAAATGTGGTATAAATGCCCTCATAAGTTATGTTTAGTGTATGCACACCATATGTACTTAATTTATTTAAGTCTTCTTCACTTAGCATATCTTCTGTTACAGTTACAGTCTTTACAATTTTATTATTGCAATATACGTTTATAGATAGCATATCCAATCTAAAATCTTTAACCTTAACTGATTCTGGCATATTACTAGAATCTACTCTTATCATGTCATAGAATTCAGGATCTATAATAGGTTCTGGTTTATTAGAATCATTACATGATATTAATAAGAAAGAAACTAACAATATAAACAAAACTTTAATATATTTAGACATAATCGTGTATCCTCTATATTGAATATTATACCATATATACACATATATTTCAAAACAATTAAATAGCCTTTAAGAAATAATTAAATATTAAAATTGAATAAAAAAATAGCCCTCAGTAATTTCTAGTTAAAGACTAGTTATCACTGTGGGCTTTTTTTATAGATTTACAAAACCCCTTGAAGAAAGATATACATCAATATCATTAATTATATATTTAGTTCCAGTAGTATGCAATACTTC
>JAZLLM010000094.1:0-6463 GCA_045598145.1 Bacilli bacterium
AAATGAAAATATTAATAATAAATGGACCTAATTTAAATTTTTTAGGAATTAGAGAGACAGAAATATATGGTACAAAATCATACAATGATTTAGTTAAATATATTAAATCTAGTTTTAAAAACATTAAATTTAGTTTTAAGCAATCTAATTGTGAAGGAGTGATAATTGATTTCCTTCAAGAAGCTTACTTAAAACATTATGATGCTATTGTTATTAATCCAGGTGCATATTCACATTATTCATATGCTATATATGATGCTATCAAAAGTATAGATATAAAGACTATTGAAGTGCATCTAAGTGATGTTAATAATCGTGACTCATTTAGACAAAACTTAGTTACTGCTAAAGCATGTGATGCATGTGTAATAGGTAAAGGCTTTGATTCATATATTGAAGCTATAAATATGATTTTGAAGAACTCTTAATTTAGAGTTCTTTTTTTAGTATCTAATTGATTTTTAAACAATTATTTGGTAGAATATTTAATTGTGTGTTTTGGAAAAGAAAAGAGAGATAAGATAAAATGATATTAGCAATATATGATGTTGTTTCTTGGATTGAGCAAAATATTGTTTGGGGAATTCCACTATTAGCATTATTGCTTGCGGCTGGAATTGTATTAACAGTTAGACTTAGAGGAATCCAATTTAGAAAAGTTGGAAAATCTTTAAAGTATATGGTTCAAAATGAAGGTGGAGGTACTGGTGAAGTAAGTTCATTTGGTGCATTATGCATTTCAATGGCAGCTACTTTAGGAACTGGCAAAATTGTGGGAGTTGCTACTGCCATATATTTAGGTGGACCTGGTGCTTTATTTTGGATGATTATTGCAGCTATATTTGGTATGGCTACAAAATACGCTGAAGGCTTTCTTGCAATAAAATATCGAATTGTGAATGAAGATGGTACAGTTACTGGTGGTCCATTTGCATATATTGAAAGAGGAATGGGAAATAAATGGAAGTGGCTTGCTATTTGCTTTGCTATATTTGGTTGTTTCGCAGGTGTAATGGGCATTGGTACTATGACACAAATGAATTCAATAAATGAAAGTGTTATTCAAGTATTTGATCCAAGCTTAGAAAAAACAATTAGCATATTTGGACAAAATGTTAGTATATATGCAATTATTATTACAGCTATAGTAACAATTGTGGGAGCTATTGCGGTAATTGGTGGTATTAACAGAATTTCTAAAATCTCTGTTATATTAGTTCCTTTTATGGCAATTAGTTATTTTTTAATTTGTATATTAGTTGTAATATTTAAAATAAATATGTTACCAAGTGCTTTAGCTAAAATATTTGAGTCCGCATTTTCTTTTAAGGCTGGATTTGGTGCTTTAGCTGGAGTTAGTATTATGGTAGCAATGAGAGAAGGAATCTCTAAGGGTGTATTTTCTAATGAAGCCGGCCTTGGATCTAGTCCAATTGCTTTAGCTACATCAAAAAGTAATGACCCTGTTAGACAAGGATTAGTAAATATGAGTGGTACATTCATTGATACTATGATTTTATGTTTAACTATTGGTTTAGGTATTGTTATGACTGGTGCTTATGAGTCATATGAAGGACTAGAAATTACAATAAATACAATTGCAAGTGGTATTAATATTAGTTATCAAGCAAGTGCAATTATAGTAATGTTATCTATTACCACATTTGCATTTACAACTATTATTGGTTGGAATGTATATGGTGAAAAATGCATCGCATATTTAACTAATAATAATAAAAAATGGATATTAGCCTATAAGATTGTATATATCTTAACAGTTGCTATCACACCATTTTTAACTTTAAAACTTATTTGGTCGTTTGCATCTATTGCAAATGGTTTGATGGCTATTCCGAATTTAATAGCTTTAATCGCTTTGAGTGGAATAGTAGCAAAGGAAACTAAAGAATATTTCATTAATGAGAATAATAAATTAAATAATCCTACAAATATTAATGAAAAATAAAAACTGAAAATGCTTTTAAATATTGATTTAAGATGCATTTACTTGATTTATTATAATTTTAAGAGTATAATATTTATGGAAAAATTCAATTAAGGAGGAATTTTATATTATGGCTGTAAAAGTTGCAATTAATGGCTTTGGACGTATTGGTCGTTTAGCTTTTAGACAAATGTTTGGTGCTGAAGGATATGAAATCGTTGCTATCAATGATTTAACATCTCCTAGTATGTTAGCAAATTTATTAAAATATGACACTGCTCAAGGTGGATATGCAGGACGTATCGGTGAAGGTTTACACACTGTTTCTTCTAAAGAACCTGAATTCTTAGAAGATGGCAAGACTGTAAAAGTTCCTGGTTCTATCACAGTTGATGGAAAAGAAATTACTATTTATGCTCAACCTAAAGCAGAATTATTACCTTGGGGTGAATTAGATGTTGACGTTGTATTAGAATGTACTGGTTTCTATACAAAGAAAGACAAAGCACAAGCTCATATCGATGCTGGTGCTAAGAAAGTTGTTATTTCTGCTCCTGCTGGAAATGATTTACCAACAATCGTATTTGGTGTTAACGAAAAGACATTAACTCCTGCTGATACTATTATTTCAGCTGCTTCATGTACAACAAACTGCTTAGCTCCTATGGCTAAAGCATTAAATGATTATGCTCCAATCCAATCTGGTATCATGAGCACAATTCATGCTTACACTGGTGATCAAATGATTCTTGATGGACCACATAGAAAAGGTGATTTAAGAAGAGCAAGAGCTGGAGCTGCTAACATTGTTCCTAACTCTACAGGTGCTGCAAAAGCTATCGGATTAGTTATCCCAGAATTAAATGGTAAATTAATCGGTTCTGCACAACGTGTTCCAGTTGTTACTGGTTCAACTACTATCTTAACTGCTGTTGTTAAGGGTGAAGATGTAACTAAAGAAGCAATCAACGCTGCTATGAAAGCTCAAGCAAGTGCTTCATTTGGTTATAACGAAGATCAAATCGTTTCAAGCGATGTTATCGGTATGAAGTTTGGTTCATTATTCGATGCTACTCAAACTATGGTAGCTAAAATCGCTGATGGTTTATATGAAGTTCAAGTTGTTTCTTGGTATGATAACGAAAACTCATATACATCTCAAATGGTTAGAACAATTAAGTTCTTCGCTGAATTAAAATAATAAATAACTAGACTGCCTATATTTAGGTAGTCTTTTTATATATCAAAAAAGCAAACGCTTTCAAAAACTTAAAATAATATTAAATGGATATGATATTTATTGACTCCTCTTTTTATATATTGTATAATATAAGTGTAAAAGGAAGTAGCAAACCAAAAACTTGGTTTTGAATTCGTCAGAACGAATATTATTCCGGTTCAAAATGAAAAAAGCAAAACTTTTACTGCAATAGCAGTGGAAGTTTTTTTATATCCCTCCTACTATTGCATGATAACTGCAAGATAGGAGGTTTTATTTATGTTTATTGCATTATCATCTTTTGAAGTTACAATTATTATTGTATCTATTGTTTTGTTGTTGGTTTTAATTTTAATTGGTGTTTCATATGTAAAAGCACCACCTGACACTGCATTTATAATTACTGGACCATTCAAACAAAGAACATTAATTGGTCGCGCTGGATTTAGAATCCCTGGACTTGAAAGGGTTGACAAAATCCCTTTGAATTTAATTCAAGTGGACATTAAGACAGCAAGTGCCGTTCCAACTAAGGAATTTATTAACATCTTCGTTGATGGTGTAGCTAATATTAAAATTGATTCGGATTCTGAGGCTTTACAAAAAGCATCACAAATCTTTTTGCAACAAGATCTTGATGGTATTAGAAATATTGCTAAAGAAGTATTAGAAGGAAATATGAGAGAAATCATTGGTCAAATGAGATTAGAAGAACTAGTTCATAACCGTGATTTATTCGCTGAAAAAGTTAAAGAAAATGCAATGATGGATATGGGAAGAATGGGACTTCAAATCATTAACTTAACTATCCAAAATTTCATCGATAATAATAAAGTAATTGAAAACTTAGGTGTTGATAACATAGCTCAAATATCTAAAAATGCAAGTATTGCAAGAGCTCAAGCTGAAAGAGACGTACAAATCGCACAATCTGAAGCTAATGAATCAGCTAATAAGGCAAGAGTTGATGCTGAACAATTAATTGTTGAACAAAACACAACTTTAGCTTTAAAGAGCGCTGAACTAAAATCAAAGAGTGATACAGCTAAAGCATCAGCAGACGCTGCATATTCTATTGAAGAGCAAAAGAGATTAGAAGAGATCAATGTAGCAAGAGTTAATGCAGACATTGCAAAAAGAGAAAGAGAAGTAGAATTAGGACAAAAAGAAGTAGAATTACAAGAAAGACAATTAGAAGCTAAAATTAAGAAAACAGCTGAAGCTAACAAATATGCTGCTGAACAAGAAGCTATGGCTGATTTATACAGAAGACAAAAAGCTGCAGAAGCTAGAAAGTTTGAAGTATTACAAGAAGCTGAAGCTAATAAAGCAAAGGCTGAAGCTAATAAATACGCTGCAGAACAAGAAGCTGCTGGTATCTTAGCTAAGGGTCAAGCTGAAGCAGAAGCTATTCAAAAGAAAGCTGAAGCTATGAAAAAGATGGGCGAAGCTTCTGTATTAGAACTTATCTTAAATTCAAATGTTTTACCAGAGGTTGTAAAAGCTTACAGTGAACCACTTGCAGCTGCATATGGACAAATTGGAAATATTACAATGTATGGTGAAGGCAATACAGCAAATCTTGCAAAAGAGATTACAAATAATGGTAGTCAATTAATTTCAAGTTTAGAAAGCACTTTAGGAATTGATGTTAAGTCATTACTTGCAGGTGTTTTAGGAACTAAATTAGTTGATTCAGTAAAAAGTGAAGTAAAATCAAGCGAAAAAACTTTAGAAAATATTGAATAATTTAGATAAAGTTTTAGGTGCATTAGACTAATAATCTAATGCATCTTTTTTTATTGAATAATCATTGCAAATATAATATAATTATACTAATGGTGATTATTATGAATGAATTAGTTAAAAATGATATAACAACTTTAGATATTATTGATGTCAATTATGAAGGCTTAGGAGTAGCTAGATATAATGAAAAGGTCTTTTTTGTTCCTTTCGCAATTAAAAATGAAAAGGTTAAAGTAAAAGTAGATTATGTAAATAAAGATTATTATAAAGGCCACATTTTAGAAATTTTAGAAAAATCTGATGAAAGAGTAGAGAACAAGTGTGCACTATATCCTAAATGTGGAGGCTGCCAATTATTGCATATTGATTATAAAGCATCGTTAGAATATAAAAAGAAATCAGTGAATGATACTATTAAAAAAATTGGTAAAATGGAATATGTAATTAATGATATTATTGGTATGGATATGCCATATGCATACCGAAACAAAGTGCAAATTCCAGTTTGTGATATGAATGGTATTTTGGAATGTGGATATTATATGGAAGAGTCACACAAGATAATTCCATTTAAATCATGCCTACTTCAAAGTGAGCAAATAAGTGATTTAGTCATATTTTTAAGAGATGAATGTAATAAATATAAAATCACTGGCTATAATGAACAAACTAAAAAAGGCTGTATCAGGCATTTCTTAATTAGAGAGAATTATAAAAATGAGTTAATGCTAGTATTAATTACAAATGAAAAGAAAATAAATAATATTGATTATTTGATTAAAGATATCAATAATAACTTTAAGAATGTGATTAGTATTGTGCAAAATATTAATAATAAGAATACTAATGTAATTTTAGGAGAAGAAAGTAAGGAATTATTTGGTAAAGACGAGATAATTGATAAAATTGGTGATATTTATTATAAGATATCTCATAAAAGTTTTTTCCAAGTTAATAGAATCCAAGCAACAAAACTTTATGAAAAAGTAGCTTTATATGTAGGATGCAATAAAAATGTTATTGATGCATATTGCGGAGTTGGAAGTATTTCATTAGCATTAGCTAAAGATAACAAAAAAGTATACGGAATTGAAGTTATTGATAAAGCTATAAATGATGCAAACAATAATGCAAATTATAATAATATAAATAATACTGAATTTATATTAGGTAAAGTTGAAGATAAAATAGAAGAATTGATTAAAAGAGATCAAATGGATTGTATTGTGGTAGATCCACCTAGAAAAGGCCTAGAAAGAAGCGTATGCGAATGTTTTATAAAAAGTAATATTAAAAAAATAGTATATGTATCTTGTAATCCTGCAACTTTAGCAAGGGATTTATCAATTCTAAAAGAAAAATATGTCATTGTTAATTCATGCTTGGTAGATATGTTCCCTCATACAAATCACGTCGAGACTGTCGTTGCTTTATCACTTAAAAAGTAACATTGATGATATATCCGCGATATATTCGCGTTAATTTAATTTATTAAAAATAGTACAATTTATATAGATTTATTAAAAAGCAACAGTCAACAATGGTTTAAT
>JAZLLM010000095.1:0-10998 GCA_045598145.1 Bacilli bacterium
AATGCTATGAAGAGCCGTATGCCTTAATAGGGCACGTACGGTTCTGTGAGGGGCAACAGTAGACGCTTACTCACATTATGATATTTTAAAACAATATAAAATGAAGGGAGGAGCGTAGACGATAAGTTGTCTACTCGACTAAAAAAATTATGGCATTATTTAAAAAACGTAAAAAAGAAGATAATCAACAAGATATGACTACGAGTAAGATTTACATATTCTTTGATTGGGTATGGAAATTATTTGTAATAAATACACTCACTTTAGTAACTTCTATAGGAATAATAACTATTTTTCCAGCTATTACATCAGGATTTAGAACGATAAAAGAGTGTATGGAAGAAGATCAAACTCATTATATAAAAGCTTATTATCGTAATTTTGCATTCTGCTTTAGAGATACTGTAGTAATAGGAATAATTATGACATTAGTATATGCATTATTATTCTATTCATATGTATATTACTCTGAATTAATTGATACGTTAGCAGAAAGTGGAGAATATGTTGGTTGGTTAAATATTTATTCGCTATTGTTATCCTTTACAATTGTATTAACATTGTTTATATCGTTTATATTTATGCAAATACCTATGGTTGTTACATATTTCCATTTGCGTTTCATAGACAAGATTAGATTGGCTTTTTATGCTGGTTTTAAACACATGGGAATTACTTTAGCTGAATTACTTATAATTATAGGTAATGTAGCATTGTTGATTGTAGCCCCAATTTGGGCCTTTGTTTATGGACTTTCTATACCATTATATCTGTTCTTTATCTTTTCTAGAAGAATGTATTGGGCGCTAGCTCATAAAATTGATTACGACGAAGATGAAGAAGATAAATATGATATACAAAATAAAAAGCAAAATAGAGAAGATTATGAAGATGCTGATGCTGCAAAGATAAATGCTGCTGTTGAAGAATTAGAAAAAATAAATAAAAAAATAAGCGAGGATTAAAATGGTTAAATTAGGAATTGACAACATTGATAAGTATTTAGATTATTTTAAAGGAAAAAGAGTTGGATTAATTACTAATCCTACAGGATTAAATTCTAAAGGAAAATCAACAATTGATATTTTAAATGAAAAAGTAAATTTAGTTGCATTATTTTCACCTGAACATGGTGTAAGAGGACATATGCAAGCTGGTGTTACTTTTGATACTTATGTTGATGATGAGACAGGAATTACTGTATATAGTTTATATACAAAAGACCACAAGCCAACAAAAGAAATGATGGATAAAATAGATGTATTATGTATTGATATTCAAGATGGTGGATCTCGTTATTATACATTTATTTATACAATGGCATATGCTATGATGGCATGTAAAGACTACAATAAAGATTTTGTTGTTTTTGATAGACCAAATCCAGTAAATGCATATGATTACGAAGGGACAATTTTAAATTTAAGTTATAGATCATTCGTTGGATATTACCCAATTGTTCAAAGACATGGTATGACTATGGCTGAATTAGCTGAATTGTTTAATAATGAATATGGAATCGGATGTAATTTAAAAAACATACTAATGGAAGACTATGATAGAAAGAAATATTATGATGAATTAGGATTAATGTGGGTAATGCCATCTCCTAACTTCCCTTCGATAAATACAGCTATATGTTATAATGGAACTTGTTTGTTTGAAGGAACTAATATTGCTGAAGGTAGAGGAACTACAATTCCTTTTGAGGCTGTAGGAGCTCCATTTATTAATGGTAAGGAATTAGAGGAAGCATTAAATAACTTAAAATTACCAGGAGTATTTTTTAGAAGAATGTATTTTACACCTACTTTTTCTGAATATGTTGGAGAAGTATGCTCAGGTGTACAATTACATATAACAAATAGAAAGAAATTTAAACCAGTTAAGACTGGATATGCAATGATTGATGTAATTAGAAAACTATATCCAAATAATTTTAAGATTAATAAACCATATAAAGCTGGTGGAAATTGCATGTTCCAATTAGAAACAGGTTGTAATTATATTTTAGAAGGAAAATATACATTAAAAGAACAATTTGAAATAATGGATAGAGAAACAAAGGAGTTTGGTAAGATTAGAGAAAAATACTTACTATATAAATAAGAATGAACGAATATAGAGAGCAAGCGTTAAACATACTTAAAAAAATGGATTTAAAAGCAAAACTAGGTCAACTAGTTATGTGCGGATTTGAAGATCCATATTATGATGAACATGCTAGAATTTTAATTGAAGATTACAAGGTTGGTAATATTATTTTATTTTCAAGAAATGTAAAAGATATGGAACAACTTGTAAAATTAAATAAAGATATTTATAAAGAAGTATATAAAAACACAGGATTACTACCATTTATTAGTATAGATCAAGAAGGTGGAATGGTTACTAGAATTATGAACGGTGCAACTTTTTGCCCTGGGAATATGACAATTAGTGCTAGTAATAATCCACAATATGCTTATGATATCGGACAAATTATGGGCGAAGAATTAACTCATTTAGGAATTAATCTAAATTTAGCTCCATCACTTGATACGAATAATAATCCTAAAAATCCTGTTATCGGTGTTAGAAGTTACAGTGATAACCCTAATAGAGTAGCTGAGTATGGTTTAAATTATATTAAAGGCTTGCAAAGCGAAGGCGTATTAGCTACTGCTAAACATTTTCCTGGTCACGGAGACACTAGCGTTGATAGTCATTTAGGTTTGGCTACTATAGAATATGATATGAATCGTTTGAATAGCATAGAACTATTGCCATTCAAAAAGGCCATTGATGACGGTGTAAAAGCCATAATGACAGCTCATATTATTTTTAAGTGCTTAGATGATGTGCCTGCAACTTTATCTGAAAATGTTTTAGGCGGTTTGCTTCGTAAAGAATTAGGATTTGAAGGTTTAATAGTAAGCGACTGTATGCAAATGAAAGCAATAGATAATTTATACACTACTGAAAAAGGTACTGTACGAGGAATTAAAGCAGGTCTTAACATAGCGTGCGTCTGTCATACGTTAGAAAGACAAATAGGTGCTCTAAAAGCAATTGAGGAAGCTATTAAAAATGGTGAATTATCAATGGAAATCATTGATGAAAGAGTATTAAGAGTTATTGAATATAAACTTAGTATTAAAGAAAAGACTGATTCTGACTTCTTAAATTTAAATGATGAAGAAATATCAAAATATTTCAAGAAGATAAATGAACACAAGGAAAAAGCACAAGAAGTATGTGATGCATCTTTAACTTTAGCTTATGGCAAACCATTTGAAAAGGTTGGTAAGACTTTAGTGATTGGAAATGTGCCTTTTGCATCAACTATTGCAGAGGATAAATTAAATTCACGTAATGCAATTGATATGATTAAAGATCAGTGTAAAGGTGTGGAGACATTATTTGTTGATACTAACCCAACTAATTTTAATGAAGTAATTTCAAAAGCAAAAGATTTTGATACAGTATTATATATAACATATAATGTGGGTCAAAATCAAAACCAAACTATTCTAGCTTCTAAATTACAAGAAGTATGTAAGAACTTCTATGTTTTATCTTCAAGAAATCCTTATGATTGCTTATATTTAAATGAAGTCGAAAACATAACATGTTTATATGAATATACTCCTGTATCTATTAACACAATGGTAAAATACGTAAATGGTGCAATTAAACCTAATGGAGTATTACCAGTTAAAGTTAGTAAAAGAATACCTGTAGGTGCATCAATATATTTAGGACTAAAAGATTATACTTTAGAGGATAATATAAAATATTTAGAATTATTAAAGAAACATGGACTTTCATATGTCTTTATTTCAGGGCAAATGGAGGAAGCAGGAGAAGGCTTTAATGATGAATTAAAAACTATTTTAAAGTATGCAAAAGAAAATGGCTTTAGGATCATTTTAGATGTTAATAAGCAAAGATTAAAAGAATTAGAAAATAATAATTTAATTGATGGTGTTTTTGCTTTAAGACTTGATTATGGATTCTCTTACGATGAGATTCTTGCTATGCAAGATAAACCTTATTATATTGAAATGAATGCTTCAACTATTAGCCCAAAATTATTAGATTTCTTAAAATCAAATAATGCTAATTTCAAGAGATACAGATTGAGCCATAATTTTTTCCCAAAACCATATACAGGAATGAGTTTTGAATCTATTAAAGAAAAGAATGAAATGTTCCATAGTTATGGTTTTACTGTAATGGCATATATGCCTACATTTGTAAATAGAAGACCTCCTTTATATTTAGGATTACCTACAATTGAAGATCAAAGATATAATAACGTTACCGCAAATATTAGTGAACTTTTATTATGCGGTGTAGATACAGTATTTTTTGGAGATGCATTTGCAACTGAAGAAGAAATAGAAGAAGCAGTAAATCATGATAAAGAATATATATTAGTGCCTATTGAATTAAAAGATGGAGTAACAAAAGAAATGCTTGACGTATTATTGATGCCTCATCATAATAGACCTGATAATAGTGAATATATGATTAGATCTTCAGTAAGAAGAAACAACATTATAGAATTTAATAATAATATTATTATTAATAAGAAAGATGTTACTATTGATAATTTTAATAATGGAAGATATCAAGGCGAGGTTGGAATTGCTTTGAAAGAAATGAAAGCAAGTAAAGCGGTAAATGTTGTTGGTAAGTGTTTATGCAATGATTATCTAATAGATAATATAAAAGGAAATGCAAAATTTAAATTTGTAATAAAGGAAAATAAATAATGTTAGCTATAGGATTAATGAGTGGAACTTCTTTGGATGGAGTTGATGCTGCTTTAGTTGAAATTAAAAAAGAAAAAGTTAAATTAATAGATTTTATAACTTATCCATATAGTCAAGAATTTAAAAAAAAGATAATGCGTAATTTAAATGATGAGACAGCTAAATTAAGTGAGATATCATCTTTAAACTTTGAATTGTCAAATTGGTTTGTATTGGCAATTGACAAGTTATTAGAAAAGGCTAATTTAAAATATGAAGATATAAGTTTTGTGGCTAGCCATGGTCAAACTATATGGCATGACCCAAAAGGCAATAAATATCCTAGTGATAGAGAAAAACTAACAGATCAATGTCCTTCTACTTTACAAATTGGTACCCCATCAGTAATTGAATACAAAACAGGTATAGGGGTTGTATCAAATTTTAGATGTAAAGATATTGCTGCAGGTGGTGAAGGAGCTCCTTTAGTTCCTTTCTCAGAATATTATTTATACAGACAAAAAGATAAAAGTCTAGTATTTCAAAACATAGGTGGCATTAGTAATTTAACTTATATAAAGAAGAATGCTACAATAGATGATGTTATATCTTTTGATAATGGCGTAGGAAATATAATGATTGACTACTTTACAAATAAGTATTTTGATTTACCATATGATGAAAGTGGTAAGCTAGCAAGTAAAGGAAATATTATAGAACCATTATTAAATTATTTAAAAGAAGATGAATACATATATCAACCATATCCTAAATCAACTGGTAGAGAGAAATTCTCTAAGGAATATATGGAATCGTTGGTTTTGAAATTTGAGTTAGGTAAATGTGATAAATATGATGTTGTTCGCACTATAACTGAATTTACCGCATATTCAATTTCTTATAGTTATAATAATTTAATTAAAGATATCGATTTAGTAGTAATCAGTGGTGGTGGTAGTCATAACGATTACATAATGAATAGAATTAAAGAACTTACTAACCTGAAAGTAATTACAGGTGATGAGTTCGGTATTAATAGTGACGCGAAAGAAGCTATTGCTTTTGCTTTGCTTGGATATATGACTCTAAAATGTAAACCAAGTAATGTGCGAAATGCAACTGGTGCAAAAGAAAATGTTATATTAGGCGATATTACAATATAATATAGGAGATAAAAGAAATGATAAAAGCCATAGAATTTTTAAATGAAAAAGGATATATGCTAAGAGGATTTTTAGATTTTCCTGATGGAGCAACTGAAATAGTTGTAATGTTACATGGTTTTACGGGGAATAAAACTGAACATAATGGCCATTTTAGAACATTATCTAGAATGCTATCTAAAGAAGGCGTTGCATCATTAAGGATGGATTATCATGGAAATGGTGAATCTGATGGTGAATTCTATAACTTTATTTTTGAAGATGCAGTATCAGATGGAAAATTAATGATCGACTATGCGCGTTCTTTAGAGGGAATAAAAAAAGTGGATCTATTAGGATTTAGTATGGGTGGAGCAATTGCTGGTTTATTATGTAATTATGATATTCATAAATTAATCCTATGGAGCGCAGCTGGAGAAATGAATAAATCTGCTGAAAAACATTTTGATGAATGGCAAAGAATAGATGACGATAATGTATATAGTTCAGGATTTATACTAAACAGAAAATATGTTGATTCAATTATTAAATTTGATATGTATAGTGAAGTAGGAAAGTTTGAGAATAAGGCTATAATTGTACAAGGTGATAAAGATCTTGCAGTTAATCCAAAATGTGCTGAGACATATCATAGCCTAATTAAAAACTCTATTTTACATTTTGTGAAAGATGCAGGACATGGATATAATGCTTTAGAACAAATGAAAGAATTATATAATGTTACTGTTGAATTTATCAAAAAATAATTATAGGAAATAATCATATAATAACATACACAAATACTAAATGTTTACTTAACCTAAATTGAGTAGCATTTAGTGTTTTTTATTTCTAATAATATAAGTATTATCAAAAAACGTTTTCAAAAGATATTGACTTTTTAAGCCAAATAGTATAAACTATAACTAGACTGATATAAATGTCTAAAAGGGAGGACTATATGAAAAAAATTAAAACCTTATTAATGATTTTTATGATGGCTTTAATTGGATTAATTATTGTTGGATGCGGAGGCGGAGAACCTGAACCTGAACCAGAACCAGAAATCGTTGCTCCAACAACATTAGAAATTGAAACTTATATTTATGATGGAACTGAAGCTGAAAAGTATGTTCTTGTTGGAAGCAAAATGTATTTAGGTGTTATCGTTGATGATGGTGCAGATGATGCTGTTACTTGGTCAATTGATGGAACTACATTTGCTACTTTAGAAGAAGATGATAACACAGCAATTATTACTGGTGTTAGAGGCGGTGTATGTAAAGTTACTGCTACTTCTGTAAGTGCTCCAACTTTAAGTGCTACTATAGATGTTGAAGTTGTTGATACAGAAAACTTTAATGAAGCATTAGTATTAGCTAAACAAGAAATCGAAGCTGCATTACCTGAATATGCAACAACTGATTTCGCTTTACCAGTATTAGCAAATGCTAAAGTTAAAACTAAATATGTTTCTGCTGATGGTGCTACATGGACTGATAAATTCGTTCATCCATATGCAGGAATTTTCGAAAATAATAAGAGTAAGACAATCGCTGCTTTAGAAAAACTATTATCAAATTCTGAAGCTGCTAAAAAGGCATTAGCTGCTTCTGAAGCTGCTACTCCTAAGAAAAATGAAGCTGAAGCTGCTTCTTTACAAGTATCTAACTCTATTATTGCTGAATCTAAATTATCTAAACATCCTGCTGCTTTTGAAAAAGTAGCTGAATTTGTTACAATCGCTGACAAAGTTAAAGATCACGAAAAAGCTACTTCTGCTGTAGCAGATCATGAAAATGCTGCAAAAGCTATCGCTGATAGTGAAGCTGAATCAGCTAAGAAAGCTGCTGGTGAACAATATGATGAAACTAAGATTTTAACTAGCAACCAAATCACTGCTAAACAAAAACAATTATTAGCTGAAGACGTATTAGCTGGATATAAAGCTCAAATTCTTCCTGAAGAAGAAGCTGCTAAGATCATTGCTGATTCTAAATTATTAAGATACTTTGAAGACTTATTAAATGATGAAGCTACAATGACTATGTTAAAAGATGAAAAATTACAAGCTTATTTAGCTGGATATGAAGATCCAACTTCTACTACAAGAGTATTAGGTTCTTATAAGACTGCTAACCTTGATGCTACAATGGCTAATGGTAGTGATACTACTAAAGCTGGAAGTTTAAGAGTTAAGGCTGATTTAGAAGCTATGGTATTATCTGCTGAAAAGATGGAAGAATTAAGACCTATCGCTGCTTTAATGAATGATATCTTAGATGACAAAGCTAAAGCTGCTCAAGAAGCTAACATTTTAGCTGAAGATGAAATTACTGCTATTAACAGTGCTAAAGCTGCTATTGCTGCTGCTGCAGATAATGATGCTGTTGCTGCTGCTATTAAAGCTTTTAACGAAGGCGCTGCTCATCCTATCGCTGTTCAAGTTGAACAATGCTTAGATACAATTTATATTTTCTCTTGTCAATTAACATATCACAAAGTTACTTTAGACTTCCAATTACAAGTTAAAGTAGTTAGCGATGCTAAGAACAATACATTTGAAGCTTTAAAATATGCTTATAATAAGATTGAAGAAAGCATGTCTAAATTAGTTGAATATGATAAAGATGGTAAAGAACAAAAATTAGGTGCTGAAAGTGAAGGCGCTTCATTAGATGCTGCTACTAAATTATATAAATGGGCTTTATTAGGCGACTTTGCTGCTGAAGAAGCTGGAAAAGATGTTAAAGTAACTTGGGAAGTTGTTACTTCTGCTGCTCCTATTTCTATTAAAGTAAATGATGAAAATAAGACATATTTATATTATGATAAACCATTAGCTGACACTAGAGTACAAGTTAATGCACAATTAAATTGTGGTGAAAATAACTCAATTGTTAAGCTATTCTTCAATGTACAAGGTTATACTCCATCTGAAGTATTTGATTACTTTGTATCTAATAACTTAGTACCTAAAGATGGCACTGAATGTACATCAATTACTTTAAAGATTTATAATTCAGATACAACTAAGAAGTTTAAGAAAGTAACTGTTGTATGGACAGTTGAAGACGAAAGCATCTGTGAATACGTTGAAAAATCTAACTTCTTAAAGAGAGTTAAGAAAGGTTCAACAGTTGTTCATGGTGTATTCTATTACAACTATAATGAAAGAAAGATTATGGCTGATAAGTTTGATGAAAATGGAAATCTTGTAAAAGACGAACTTGGAAATGTAGTTCAAGAAGAACAAATCCAACAAACTTATGATTGGAAGTATGAAGTTGATCTAAATGTTACTTTCAAATAGAAAATAATAAGTATAAAATTTCGGTGATTTAAAATAACTTGGGGTCACCCAAAAATCACCTTTAAATTAGTTTGGGGTCGATTCTCCTTTAAATTTCAATGGGGTTTGATCTTAAGCATAAAAAAGGGGCATATATTGCCCCTTTTTTGTCACACTTTTAAAGTTATATGATTGCTATTTATTATAATTTTTTATTGGTGTATTTTTATTTATTGTAAATAAAATTCGTCTTCTAAATCTATCAAAATTTCTATATCCATTTGCATTTTTAATAATACATTTAATTCTTGAGTTACACCCCTCCATTGGTCCATTAGAAAGTCTTTTCTTTTTATTTTGTATTTTTCCTTCTTTATCTAAAAAGGATATATTTATTCTAATGAAAGAATTTTTAATTTCTTTTTTCCAATGATTTATTAATCTTCCAAATTCTCTAAACTCTTCTAAATGTGATGATGAAAATTTAATAATAATATCATTTAACTCTGTGTCACAACTATCATATTCTGCAGTTGCATTAAATTCTTGATATTTATTTTTTAATTCATATGCATATTTTAAATCATCATCAATTGATAGAAGATATTTTCTAATTTCTTCTTTGGTCCATTTAGTACGCATTTTAGGAATATCGATAAGGCCATCGTAAATATTATCATAGTTTTTATTAAAGAAATAGTGAAATTTTTTTAACATATAATAATAAATGTCTGAGTTTTCTAGTTTTGAGTGTCCTCTATCGAACTTTCTCATAATTTTTAACCTTACCATATCCATAGCTAGTGATAAGTGTTTCATAACATGAAATGAATCAACGGCTACAATACAATTAGAAAAATAAGAAGTAGCTAATTCATTGTATGAATCCCACATATCAATTATTACGTATTTAACGTTATCTCTTTCTTTTTTTGGTATATTATTAAATTCATTACCTAATTCTCTTTTAAGCCTAGTAGGATATACATCAACAACTTGCTTAGTAATAAAATTCATTAATATACATGTATATTTTCTATGAGTTAGTTTGTTTGTGTAGATTTCATCTATACAAAGTACATTTGGTAGTTTTAATCTTTTCGGATAAACAAATTTATCAAATACATTAATTACAGTAGTTATTGACACGTTTAAATCTTTAGCAACGGAAGAAAAAGTAGCAGTATGACTTCTTAGCTTTTCTAATATTTTTAGATCTGTATATGTGGATATTTTTTCATCTTTATTACAAAATGGATTTTCTTCATAAAATATAGCCCCACAGTCTTTACAAATATATCTTCTAGCTTTATAGTTTAATTTGCATGGTTGATTAGTTGATATTGAATGAACAATAGTCTTTGATTGATAATCCTTTATACTATTATTTATGCTTCCACATTTTAAGCAACTAACAGGCTTTCTTTTTAAGTAGAGAGTACATATAAGTGCATTGTCTACTTTATCTACTTTTGATTTATCTAAATCAACGTCAATATCTTCCAAATTTAATAATTTTATGGTATCATATTCCATATAGACCTCCTTTTATTTTAGTGTGACAACTTATTATATCATGAGGTCTATTTTTATGTCAAAATAGGGCTTTAAACAAACTGGGGTCGACCCCAGTTTATTTTAAAGGAGTCTAAAACCCCAAACTAATTTAAATACTCAAAATTTCAAGAGCACTATTTAGTGCTCTTTTTTAATACCTTAAATTTAATTAAAATAAAGCAAATAAAACTTGACAAGCGATTTCATAAGTGGTATAATAATATAGGTTAGTTAAAAAGGAGACTATTTAAGTAAACCTTAAAACTAA
>JAZLLM010000096.1:0-4122 GCA_045598145.1 Bacilli bacterium
ATGCTATGAAGAGCCGTATGCCTTAATAGGGCACGTACGGTTCTGTGAGGGGCAACAGTAGACGCTTACTCACATTATGATATTTTAAAACAATATAAAATGAAGGGAGGAGCGTAGACGATAAGTTGTCTACTCGACTGAGAATATGGAAAAATGTAAGAAAATTTTAATTATTTTAGTAGCATTATTATTTAGCTTAGTATTATTTGCTTGTAAGGATAATAATACTGATATTGACGAAGGTAATAAAGAGGTAAAAAGTACTGGTGAGATTGATTCATCATCTGAAATTATAAACCAAGAAGAAAAGGCTAAAGAAAAAGGAAGAACTAAAGTATATTTAGGAATTGATAGAATTGATGAATATCTAGATATTTTTGAAGGCAAAAGAGTTGGTTTAATTACTAATGCAACTGGTTTAAATAGTGAATATAAAAGTACAATTGATGTATTATTTGAAAAAGTAAATCTAGTTGCTTTATTTGCACCAGAACATGGTATTCGTGGCGCTGCTGATGCTGGTGAGTCTTTTGGTAATGATAGAGATCCAGTTACTAACCTAACTATTTATTCTTTATTTGGTTCTACAGTTTATCCAACAAAAGAAATGATGGATTTAATAGACATAATGTGTATTGATATTCAAGATGTTGGTTCAAGATTTTATACATATATTTATACAATGTCTAGAGCGATGGAATCATGTGCTACATACGGGAAAGAATTTGTGGTATTTGATAGACCAAATCCAATATCAGGCGACACTTATGAAGGAAATATTTTAGATATGAATTTCTCTTCAGGTATTGGACTATATCCTATCATTCAAAGACATGGATTAACTATTGGTGAAATTGCGAAATTATTTAATACTGAATATAATATTAACTGTAATTTAAAAGTAATTGAAATGAAGGATTGGATTAGAGATTTATATATTGATGAAACTACAGTTCCATGGGTTTTACCTTCTCCAAATATGCCTACAGTTGATACTGCATTAGTATATCCTGGAACTTGTATTTTTGAGGGCTCTAATTTATCTGAAGGACGTGGTACTACAAGACCATTTGAATTGATAGGTGCACCATATGTAGATTCAATTGCTTTAGCTGAAGCCTTGAATAATATGAATTTAGAAGGCGTATATTTTAGGCCAGCTGCATTTACTCCTAATGCATCTAAGTGGCAAGGCCAAACTTGTTATGGAGTACAGGTCCATGTTACTGATAGAACTAAATTTGACGCTGTAAAAGTTGGCTGGACAATGCTATATGTAGTTAGAGAAATGTATCCTAATAAGTTTGATTATACAAGCACCTTTAATTTATTAACAGGATGTGATTACTTTAAAAAAGGTACTTATTCATTAGAAAAATTATATGAAATTTTAGAAAAAGATACAAAAACATTTTCTAATGTTAGGGATAAATATTTAATATATAAGTAAAAATGATTGCAATAGCAATCATTTTCTTTAAGTTCGATAGTATTGACAAAACTTACAAAAATCATTATAATTAATAATATAGGAAAGTGAGAAATATTTTATGTTCAAACAAAAATATCATATTGAATTATTACATTGCCAAGAGTGTGCAAATGAAATAATTGAAGCTTTAGAAAAATTAGAATTTATTATCAAAGTATATATTGATTATGATAATAATGATATTTACATTGAGTCAACTAAAGAAATCTTTGAAAAGGATGTAATTAGTTTTGCAAATTCAGTAGTAAATATGGCTCATTCAGACCACCATCGTCATACATATTTGAATAATATGCAATCAATTATTACAGAAGAATATAATATAGAAAATATTGATTGCCCAAATTTTGCCGCTAAAGTTGAAGATGCTTTAAATAAGAACAAAGATATAGTGGACGCTAAAGTAAATTATATTAATAAGAAAATAATAATCAAACATTTAAACAACGTTGAAGTATATAATGTAGTATCAAAGATAGTTACAAGCTTTGAGAAAGATGCTATTGTAACTGAAGAAGATGATCATCATAATGGCATTGAATGTGATTGCCATCATCACCATGATGAAATAGGATGTAATTGTCATCATCACGAACATAGCCATAGTAATAAATTAATACGTAAAATTATATTTATTGTTGGTATAATAATATTTGCATTCGCTAAAATATTTGAAATTATATGTGAACATAATGAATATGATTATGAGCTTGTAATAAGATTGGCATATTTAGTAGGTTATATATTAATAGCTTATGATATTATTTTAAAATCTATTAAGGGTATTTTACATAAGGATTTCTTTAATGAAAACTTGCTTATGGTTGTAGCATCAATTGGTGCTTTAGCTATTAACGAAAGTTTTGAAGGTGGAATGGTAGTTTTACTTTATAAGATTGGTGAATTCTTCCAAGATAAAGCTACAGAAAAGAGTAAAAATTCTATTAAAGAATTAATTGAAAAAAAGAATGATACAGTAACGCTAAGTGATGGCTCAATTAAAAATGTTAAAGACGTTAATGTTGGAGAGGTTATTACTGTAAGAGTAGGTGAACAAATACCTCTAGATGGTATTATCAAAGAAGGTAATACTAATGTAGATATGAAGACATTAACGGGTGAAAGTAGACCTGTATATATTGAAATGGGTGATGAAATATTATCTGGTTCAGTTAACTTAACAAGAGTAATTAACATTGAGGTAACTAAAAAAGATACAGATTCTACTATTTCAAAAGTTAATAAATTAATCACTGATGCTACAAATCAAAAGGCTAAGAGTGAGCAATTTATTACTAAATTTGCGAAGATATATACTCCCTTAGTATTAATAATTGCTTTAATAGTAGGTATTGTTCAAGGTATTATTTTAAAGATGAATGTAGTAGATACATTAAATAATGTATTCTCTATTTTAGTAATTGCTTGCCCATGTGCTTTAGTAATCTCAATTCCTTTAGGATATTTCGCAGGTATTGGAAGATGCAGTGCTAATGGTATTTTAGTAAAAGGTGGTAATTATATAGAGGCTTTAAGTAACGCAAAAACTTTTGTTTTTGATAAAACAGGTACAATTACAAAAGGTAATTTTAAAGTAAAGAAAGTATTTCCAGTAAGCCCATACACAAAAGAAGATATTTTAGCCATTGCATCAAGTGTAGAAAAATATTCAATACACCCAATAGCTACATCAATTAAAGATGCATCTAATAGTGAAGATTATGAAGCAAACTCAATTAATGAAATTAGTGGAGCTGGCTTAAAAGCCACTATTAATAATGACATTATTTTAGTTGGTAATGATAAATTGATGCTTGATAATAACATTGATTATATTAAAAATGATGAAGTGGGTACAGTACTTTACTTATCTAAGAATGGTGAATTTATGGGTAGTATTTTAGTATGTGATGAAATTAGAGATGAGTCATATCAACTATTTAAAACACTACAAGATAATAACTATCGTACTATTATGCTAACTGGAGATAGCGAAGATGTGGCTAAAGATGTAAGTGAAAAGCTTGGTATAAACGAATTTTACGCAAAGATTTTGCCACAAGAAAAGTATGATAGATTAAAAGAAATCATTAAGAGAGATAATAAAGAAGTAGTTTATGTAGGCGATGGAATTAATGATGCACCATCATTAAGACGTGCTGATGTAGGTATTGCAATGGGTGGAGTTGGTAGTGATAGCGCTAAAGAATGTGCTGATATTATTATCATGAATGATGATATTCTAAAAATATCAGATGGTATTAAGATTAGTAAACGCACCAAATTCATTGTTTGGGAAAACATAATATTTACTTTGTTCGTAAAATTATGTGCACTAGTAATTAGTATAAGTGGTATCTTATCTCAATACGCAATGCTTGTAGACTTATTCGCAGATGTAGGTGTGTGCTTAATTTGTATTTTAAACGTTTTGAGAATATTAAAATACAAGATAAAGTAGGAAATATTTATAAAGTAAATATCACGATAAATGGTGAAAAATTCATTTTCATCCTTTTTATTTTGTAAGTAGATTTGATTTTATTGTTAATATTTTTATAAAGTGATATAATAATACTATACTATGGAGGATATCATGAAGAAAAAAATATGTTCATTAATCTTTTTAA
>JAZLLM010000097.1:0-25980 GCA_045598145.1 Bacilli bacterium
AGACCTCCTAGGGTAAATTTAATAACCTTCCTCTTTATACCCACTAGAGTTTACTCTATATAATTGCTTGATGTCTACGGGCTTTAACTCCTTTTGCAGTCTTACCCATTATATAAGCCTAATCTAGTTCGTGTTCCTTGGTTCAAGATTTTGTCAAAAGCATTCATGCTTTTAACTTCCTTCAGATTTCACCTCACGATGAACACCCTTGTCTTCGACTAACACTTCGTTTGACATCTTCCCGTGTAGAAGACTTACACTTCCAAGTTATTAAGTATGCCTAGCGCACAAAAAAGCCCTGCATGCGTTGCAGAGCTTTTTCTTTATGTTATTTAATTGTCTTGTTATTTTGCTTACATACCGGGCGAATTTCCAGAGACATAGTTTTTGTACTCCACAGAGAAATTAAGTTTGTATGTAAACAATTTTTGTTATTTAGTCTCTAGCAAATGGTAATAATGCCATATGACGAGCACGTTTGATAGCAACTGCTAATTCTCTTTGATAGATAGCTTTTGTACCAGTTACTCTTCTAGGTAAGATTTTTCCACGATCTGAAACATATTTTCTTAATAATTCATAATCTGTGAAGTCAATCTTTTCTACTTTATGATCTGTAAAATAACAAGTCTTTTTTCTTTTTGCATGAAAAACTGCCATTATTTTTATCCTCCTATATTAAAATGGTAAATCGTCATTTGTGATATCAAAATCTCTATTGATATCTTCAAATGGATTCTTATCTTCTAATTGATTATTCATATTGTTAGATGAATAATTGTTTTGTTGATAACTATTTTGATTATAGTTATTGTTACGATAAGAATTTTGTTGAGGTGGTGTAATTTGACTTAAATCACCATAACCTCCGTCTTGCTTTTTAGATTCTAAGAATGTGATTTGATTACATATAACTTCAGTAACAAATCTTCTAGCTCCTGATTGATCATCATATTGTCTAGTTTGAATACTTCCATCAACTGCAATTAATCCACCTTTTCTTATGAATTTTGCTAAGTTTTCAGCTTGATTACGCCAAGCAACACATGAAATAAAGTCTGCTTGTCTTTCGCCGTTTTGGTTTTGATAAGTACGATTAACGGCTATAGAGAATTGAACAACAGGTACTCCAGTAGGAGTTGTTCTCAATTCAGGATCCTTTGTAATTCTTCCAATTAAAACAACTTTGTTCATTAAATTAGTCCTTTACTAAAATGTGTCTAATAACTTCTTCTTTAATATTGCAAACTCTATCGAATTCAGCAACACCTTCGTTGTTAGCATTAACAAAGAATTTTACATAGTATCCTTTACTAAAATCTTGAATTTCATAAGCAAGATCTCTTAATCCCCATTTTTGAACTTCAAGGATTTCACCACCATCCTTAGTGAAGATTTCATTAATTTGTTCGATTGTTGCATTAATTTGTTCTTCAGTGTAATCAGGACGAATGATATACATACCTAAATATCTTTTCATTGTTTTACCTCCTTTTGGTCTATGGCCTATCTCGTATATAGGCAAGGTTAAAAAGAAAGAAACATACATTTCCTCTTTTTCCTTAAGTATTATATCACAATTCATTTCTTATTTCAAGTGATTTATGGATTTAAAAAGTCAAACCTTAATATATAATTAAAGTTTGACTTACATTTTTAATTTGATATCTTAACCTTACTAAATAAATTAATGAATCTCTCGCAAGCACTTAGTATAGGATTTATTAATAATAAACATATAATCATAAACAACCAAGTTGTTAAGTTCAAATGAGTAAGTGATAAGAAACTATTAAGTAATGCTACACCATTAATTGCAAGAATTATCCATAAAACAGATACTACTAATGATATTGTAAAAATAATTGATCTTGCAATATTGAAAGGTTTACACATTCTATATAGAACAGATATTGAAACGCCTATTGTAATAATCAATACAACTGATTTATATACATTAACATCAGCTAAACCTAATTCAGGTAATTTATTTGTTCTTTGGAATACATAAACAATTATATGGAATAACAATACAGTTAAAGCACCTGGCAATGCTGCCTTTAATACGTTAAGTATAAACTTACCTTGTACTTTTTCTTTATTAGGTAAAATAGAAATAATCGTAGAAGGGAATCCAATGATTACCATCTCGATAAGCATCATTTGTGAAGGAGTAAAAGGATATACACCCCAGTTAGGATCCTTCCATAATGCAAATACATACATGATAGTAATAAAGAAAATTAATAAAGTCTTTGTTAAGAATAATGTTGATGTACGCTGTACATTATTTATAACTCTTCTACCTTCAGCAACAACCTTAGGCATAGATGCAAAATTAGAATCCATTAAAACAATGTTAGAGATATTTCTTGTAGCTTCTGAACCAGATGCCATCGCTATTGAGCAATCAGCTTCTTTCATAGCTAGAATATCATTAACACCATCACCAGTCATTGCGACTGTTCTCTTCTTTTCTTTAAAAGCTTCAACTAAAGCACGTTTTTGACTTGGAGTTACTCTACCAAAAATAGTATAGTCAAATGCTATTTCTTTAACTTCATCATCAGTTAAACCTTCCAAACTAATATAACGATTATAACCAGCAATACCTGCTCTATGTGCAATTTCTGATACTGTAATTGGATTATCACCAGAAATTACTTTTACATCAACACCATTTTGTCTAAAGAATTCAATTGTTTCATATGCTTCATCTCTAATATGATCTTGAATTACTATTAAGGCAATTGGTTTTACAGAGCTAGATATACCTTCTTTTTTAATTCCTGTAGTTGTATGACCTACCGCAATAACACGACATCCTTGAGCAGCAAACTTATCAACTCTAGGTTTTACTTTATCATAATTATCAAGTAATATAAACTCAGGAGCACCTAAGTAGAAAGTACCTACATCTTTAAATGTAACTGCACTATATTTTCTCTTTGAAGAGAAAGGTAAAATAGCTGTAGGTTTTAATACTTTATTCTTTGAGAAGAATCTAATTAAAGCTTCACTTGTAGCATTAGTATCTCCAAATGAACTCATCATTGAACCAACAATTTCTCTAATTGAATATTCAGTATTATTTTTTATTTCAATACAATCTACAACTCTCATAGTACCATCAGTAATAGTACCAGTCTTATCTAAGCATAATGTATCAACCCTTGCTAACATTTCAATACAATACAATTCTTGAACAGATGTGTTATATTGTTTTCCAAGTTTGTATACACCTTGAGTTAAAGCAATAGTTGTTAATAAAAATAGACCAGCAGGAATCATACCTATTACAGAACCTGATACACTACCAACTGTATCATGGAATCTTTCTTTGAATTCTAACATTGACATTCCATTAAATACTGAAAAATCAAAATTACAGAATCCTTTGAAAAATTCAACTATGAATAAAGGTACTATAATAAATCCGACTATTTTTACAATCCAGTTTAATGTTCTAAGTAATTCAGATTTATTGCCTTTTTGTTGTTTAGCTTCTAAAGCTAATTTTTCAATATAATTATCTTTACCAACATGATCTACTCTTGCATATGCCATACCACTTACAACATAACTGCCAGAATATAATTTATCGCCAGGATTTTTTACAATTGAATCACTTTCACCAGTAATCATTGATTCATTAACTTCCATAGAACCATCTAATACTACGCTATCTGCATAAATTTGATTACCAATCTTAAATATAACAACATCATCTAAAACTACATCAGTGTTAGGAACTTCAGTTTGTTTACCATCTCTTACAACTAAAGCCTTTGTCGCTTGAACAAGATTTAATTTTTCAATCATCTTCTTAGCTTTAAATTCTTGTACAATGCTCATTGTTGTATTAAATATAACAACAATCAAATAAGTAAAGTTAGCAATACTAGCTTTTTCTCCAGCAGGAATAAATACTACATCTGATAATATCAATAATACAGTAACTACAATATATAACATATTGAAGAATGTAAATACATTACTTCTAATAATTTGCCATGGTGTTTTTGTAGTATTATTATTTGTAATATTATTTAAACCGTTACTTACTCTTTCGATTACTATCTCACTGGTTAAGCCTTCGTCTTTATTAACATTTAAATATCTTGTATATTTTTGATATTGGTCTTTCTCTTTTGTTTCTTTTTCAACTGGCATCTCTTCTTCGTCAATATTAGGTATAATTACATCTTCTACTGGTTCCTCATCTTCTGGAACTGTAATTATTTCTCCAGGTAAACTAATTTCTTCAATTTCTTCTTTTTTTGAAGATTCTTTCGTCTTTGATGAACTTGAAGTTTTAGGTTTTGTAGAAGGTTTTTTAGTAGTGGTTTTAGGTTCAGATTTAGCTTTTTCTATAACCTCACTATTACTTTCTACTTCTTTTACTTCTTCTTTAGGAGTTTCAATTGATAAATCAACAGTTTCATTTTTTATTGATTTTCTAGGCATATTAATTACCACCATTTCTTGATAATATTTTACCATTAATTAGTTTTTAGTTCAAGTTATTTTTAAATATTAATGATTATGTTAATATTTAGTTATATATAACTAAATAATATTTTCCTATATGTGAACTTTTAAAAAAGAAAAAAGTGAGTCTTTTTTAATCCCACTTAATATTTTATTTGCCTATTAAACTCAATTTAACAGTCTTTGCTTTATCCTTTCCTAATACAACTTCTACTATTTTTAAAGCAAAATCAATTGTATAATACATTGAAGTAGCTGTTATAAAGTTTCCATCATAAACAACTCCATCACTTCCCTTTTTACCAGAAATTATAGTTTTATCGCATCCAGGAAAACAAGTATATTTTAAATCTTTAAAATATCCTCTCTTTCCTATTAATAAAGGAGCTGCGCAAATAGCACAAATTAACTTATTATTTGTATAAAAATAATCTACTAAATCATTAATTTCATTTGCTTTATCCAATACTTGCATTACTGCTCTACCACCCGGTAAAACAAGGAAATCATATTTATCTAAACAATTTTTAATGTCTTTATATAAATATTTAGATTTAATTTCGTGTCCAGATTGTGTAATAATTTCATTATTATATATTGAACATGAGTCAATATTAATTCCTGCTCTTTTAAGCACATCATATGTTGTTAGGGCTTCGTTATCTTCAAATCCATTTTCTAAAACAATTAAAGCATTCATATATTATCCCATATTCTTTATAATTTCTTGCATCTTAGTTTCATCTAAATCATCAATTATAGCCATAGCTATTTTCTTAACTGCTTCCATATCATCTAAATGAATCATTGTGGCTGTTGAATGAATATATCTACCACAAATTGCTAAGCATGTTGAGAAAGTACCATCATCAGCGTATTGTGCTTTACCTGCATCAGTTCCTCCACTTGGCGCAAATAACTGATATTTGATGTTATTCTTTTCTGCTAAATCAACTATATAATTTTTAAGTACTGGATTCATTATGCATCCTGGATCATAGAATCTAACTACAAAACCATTTCCAATAGCACTACCTGTTCTTGGATTAGCAGGCATACAATCAGTTGAAGTTGTTACATCAAACGCAAAGAAGAAATCAGGTTTAATCATTTGTGTTGCTGTTTGAGCACCTCTAGTACCTACTTCTTCTTGAACTGTAGCTCCAGAATATACAATGTTAGGGTGATCTTTACTTGCTACATAGCGCATCATTTCAATAGCTAAGCCAACACCAAAACGATTATCCCATGCTTTAGATACTATTTTTTTACCATCTTCAGTAAAATAATAATCATTAACTGATACAACTTGTTGACCAATTCTAACGCCCATTTCTAATGCTGCTTTTTTAGAATCAGCACCAATATCTAAAATTAAATCTTCCATCATTATTGGCTTAGGTTCTTTAGATAAATGAGGTGGTACACTTCCTATAATACCTCTAATAGTCTTTTCCTCATTAATTACTATTTGCATATTTTGACTAACATATACTTCAGGTTTAATTCCGCCAATTGGTATCAAATAAATAAAGCCTTTATCTGAAATATTAGACACCATAAAACCAACTTCATCCATATGACCAGCAAACATAATCTTTGGCCCTTTGTCTCCGCTTACACCAAATATTGAACCCAATTTATCTTGTACAATTAGCACATTTAATTTTTCTATTTCGCTTCTTACAAGTTTTCTAACTTGCATTTCATGTCCGCTAATTCCATTTAAATTAACAAGCTTTTTATATAATTCTAAATCTAGCATTTTTTATAACCTCACAATAATAAATTACATTGCCTTTACTCATGAATTTTTCTTCATATTCAGTAGTTATTATATTCTCTTTATCACTATGTAAATCAAGACTTAAATCTATTATTTCAAGTCCTAATTTATTAAACTCCATTATACTATATTCAAATAAATGTCTATTATCAGTTTTAAACTCTAAGCTTCCATCTAAGATATCTAATATTCCATTTAAAATATTAGGTCCTGTTAATCTTCTTTTTTCATGCCTTGTTTTAGGCCATGGATCACTAAAATTCAAATATTCTTTATTTACTTCTTTATTTTCAAAAATAGTATTTATATCAGCTGCATCAGCACATAATAAAATCAAATTATTTAATTTTTCTGTATCGCTTTCTAAAACTTTATTAAGTGCTTTGTATACAATGCTTACATCTTTTTCGATACCAATATAATTTATATTAGGATTGTTTAAAGCATTTTCAATAATAAACTTTCCTTTACCCATACCAATTTCAATATAGATAGGATTATTATTTTTAAATTTTTCTTTCCACTTTCCTTTATATTCTTGATAATTATCTACAACAAACTCTGGATGTTCATCAAGATATTCTTTTGCATTTTTAACATATCTTACGCGCATATTTATATCCTATTTACATAACAATTCTATAGCTCTAATATATATTTCTGTAGCTTTCATTAAATCATCAAAACTCATATATTCATCAACATTATGAGCTACTTCTTCTCTACCTGGAAGTGATGCTCCATAAGCTACAGCGTTTGATAACATTCTAGCATATGTTCCACCACCAATAGTCATTAATGGAGTTTTATCATCACCAGTACAATCAATATATGCTTGATGTAATTTTTCAATTAATTCGCCTTTAGGTGAAATATAGTGTGGTGTACTATCATTTAAAATATTAACTTCTAAACCAAATTCATTTGCTTTAGTTTTTAAAGTATTATAAAAATGCTCTTTATCCCAACCAATTGGATAACGCAAATTTAAACCAACTTTACCACCATTATGATTAATATTGCATACCGCCACATTACATGTTAAATCGCCCATTTCTTCATGAGTATAACTTAAACCTAAATCATTAAATCTAGAATCATTTAAATATTTACTAATAAAATTAATTAAATTATTATTTGTATATTTACTTAAGAAATTACATAATTTTAATAATGCATTATCTCCATTCTTAGGTTCCATTGCATGAGCACGGCGGCCTTGCATAAATAATTGACCATCAATTATATCTCCATTAAAATTATTAGCTTTTAGATATTCCTTAAATTCTTTTTCCAAATTTATATCTAATTTTGCATATGCTTTTTCAGGAACGATATTGTATCTATCACCAGATTCTAAACTTAATACACTTGAATTAGTCTCCTTTGATATGATATCAATTGACATAATACCTTTTTCTGCATAAATAATTGGAAACTCTGCATCAGGAGAGAATCCTATTGTTGGATTTTCTTCAACTTCAAGATACCTCTTTACACCACGTGAACCACTTTCTTCATCTGTGCCTACAATCAATCTTACTCTTTTGTTGGGTTTAAATCCATTGTCTTTTAATATTTTCATTGCATATAAGGCGCTCATTAAAGGACCTTTATCGTCATTTACGCCTCTTGCATAAATTACACCATTTTTCATAATTGGTTCAAATGGAGGATTAGTCCATCCATCACCTGTTGGTACTACATCAAGGTGACATAAAATTCCTAAAATTTCTTTGCCTTCGCCAAACTCGATATGACCACTTACATTATCTATATTTTTAGTTTTAAACCCCATTTTGCTAGCTAAATCTAATGTATATTTTAGGGCTTCAACATTTCCATATCCAAATGGAGCTTCTTTAATTTCTGGTTGCTCAACTAATACAGAATCTATTTTTAATAGTCCATATAAATCATTTAAATAACTTTCTTTTATTTTTAATAAATCTTTTTCAAACATATTAATGCCTTCTTTCTTATCATATATATTTTATCATAAGTATAAAAATTAATAAAGAAAAAGCGTTTAAATAAACGCTTTTATTAATTTTAATTAAAGTTTTTTATAGATACCTATTTTTCGTTTGTTTTATTTTAATATCTTTTTAAATTCAATACTTATGTTTTCTTTTGTGAAACCAAAATGACTAATTACATCACTAGCTTTACCACTTACACCAAATTCATTAATATTAAATAATTTATCTTTTAAGCACATATATTTTCTATAATGAATAGCTTCACTCATTTCAACCACAAGTTTTCTTATACCGTGAGGGAAAATCATATCCTTATATTCTTTACTTTGCATATCGAATAATTGAATTGAAGGCATTGAAACTACTCTAATATCGTATCCTTCGCTCTTAAGTAATTCTTTTGCATCTAATGCCAATGATACTTCACTGCCACTAGCAACTAATATACCATCTAGTTTATTTTCTTCTTTTGAAATGATATATGCACCTTTACTTACATCTGGATTTTTAGATACTTGATTTACAACTTGTCTAGACAAAATCAAAGCATAAGGATTTGTTTTACTACTATAAGCTAATTTATATGCTTCTTTAGTTTCAGCTGAATCACATGGTCTAACTGTAATTAAACCAGGTATACTTCTAAGCATTGTAAGTTGTTCAATTGGTTGATGAGTAGGACCATCTTCACCTACAGCAATACTATCATGAGAATAAATAAACATTGTAGGTAATTTTGATAGGGCAGCAAGTCTTAAACTTGGTTTCATATAATCACTAAATGCAAAGAAACTAGATGCAAATGATTTTAAACCATACATTGTTATTGCATTAGCAATAGCACCCATAGCTGCTTCTCTAACACCAAAATATATATTTCTTCCTGAATAATTTTCTTTACTAAATGTTCCACCATCTACATAAGTTTGTACACTTGATGCTAAATCTGCAGAACCACCAATTAATAATTTGTCTTGTAAACTAATTTCTTTTAATATAGTACTACCGCTTTTTCTAGTAGCTATTACCTCATCATTAAATACAGTTAGTTTGGAATAATCAACTGTGTGATTACCATTAATGAAATCTATAAATGATTCTGGCTTTTCTATCTTATCCCATTCTTTATATGCTTTATTTCCGCGTTTAATGAATGTCTTTTTATAAAAAGCATAAACTTCATCTAGCATATCAAATGGTTCACCACCAAATTCTTGTCTAAGTTCAACAGTTTCCTCATGTGGAATTGGAGCACCATGAACTTTATTTGTGCCAGCATTTTTTGTACCATAACCAATTACAGTTTTTACTTCAATTAAAGTAGGTTTATCACTTTTTTGTGCTTTCTTAATTGCTTTATAAATAGCATCGCAATCATTTCCATCATATACTTTGATATAATTCCACTTTAAAGATTTTGCTTCTAAAGCTAAATCTTCATCATAATTTCTACTAACTTCACCATCTAATTGAATATCATTAGAGTCATAGATTACAATTAATTTATTTAAAGCATTAACACCAGCTATGCTCATAGCTTCTTTTGCTATACCTTCTTGAATATCACCATCACCACATAAAACATATGTATAATGGTCAATTAATTCAGGATATAATGAATGCATATACTTTTGTGCGATTTCAGTTCCAACACCATATGCAAACCCTTGTCCTAATGGACCAGTTGATGCATCTACTCCTAAAGTAACACCTATTTCAGGATGCCCTGGAGTAATACTTCCTAATTGCCTAAATGCTTTTAAATCATCCATTGTTAATCCATATTCACATAAATGTAATATAGTATATAATAATGATGATGCATGACCACTTGATAAAATAAATCTATCTCTATTTACCCAATTAGGGTTTTTATTATTAGCGTTTAGTACTCGTGTAAATAATGTATGCAAAATAGGTGCAGAACCTAATGCCATACCTGGGTGACCTGATTTTGCTTTATCTATCATTTCTAAGCATAACATTCTAATATTTTTTATACATAAATTATCGGTTTCGTTTTGTAAATTATTCATTGGTATATTTGCTCATACTTTCATAAATTTCTTTAGCATTTTCAAAAGAACATTTTACTTGATTTCCTACAAATAAAACTCCTTTTGCTCCTTGCTCTTGTAATTTTGCGCCATCAACTAATTCAATATTTTTTACAGTAACAGTTATTCTAGACATTTCATTTTTAATTTCGATAATATTATCATCGCCAAAGCACTTTAATATCTCAGGTTTTTCGTCTTGATTTGAACTCACATTATTAGTTTTAAATTTCTTCATTAATTTTGTTTTCTTAACCATAAAAATAATGAAAGAAATAATCAATAATAAAATCACCAAACCAGGTATTCCGGCAGCAAATAATATCTTAACCCATTCTTCTAATAAAATCATATCTACAACCAACCCTTCTTAACTATCTTATTATATATATCAAGTAAACCATCTAAAATTAAGTTATCATCATAAATGCAATCATTAACATAAGGACAAATAAAGCTTGCAATTCCTCCTGTCATAATAACTTTAATTGAAGGGTTATTAAGCTCATCTTTTATTAAGTTTACTAGTCCATTAATCATAGAGCTTGATCCATAAACCATACCGCTTTGAATGCATTCTTTTGTGTTTTTTCCAATTACAGTCTCAGGTATAGCAATATTAGTATTAACTAATAAAGCTGCATCTTTAAACAAATTATTATATGAAGTGATAATTCCTGGTAAAACTTGGCCACCTAAAAATTCTCTTTTTTCGCTAACTACAACAACTGTACTAGCTGTACCCATATCCACTATAATAGCAGGTCCACCATACTTGTTTAAAGTTTGATATGCACCAATAAGCAAATCACTTCCTAATTCAGTAGGATCTGTTAAACATATATCAATATCTAATGGGCTTTCATAAGTTACAAAATATTTTTCAATAATTAAATCTTTAAACATCTCAACTAATAAATTATCAATACGAGGCACAACACTACATATAATTGCAAACTCAATTTCATTTTTGTGAATATTGTAATTATTTATACCCATTAAGAAATTATCTTCTAAATCATTCAAGTTTATAATTTCTTTAGTATCGTTTCTAAAAGTACAATATAATTCATCATTCTTATAAAAACCATATGTAATATTTGTATTACCAACATCAATACATAATAGCATATTATCAACTCCTACATTTTATATTATTATTGTAACATTTTTATATTATTTTTACCATAAAGGAAATTAAAAGAACCAAATCAATGGTTCTTTATTAGTTTTATGCTCTAGAGCTATAAGAACCATCTACAGTTGAAACAATAACCTTATCTCCCTCTTCTATAAATAGAGGTACTTCAATAACTAAACCAGTTTCAAGTGTAACTTTTTTTCTTGCAGATTGTGAAGTGTTACCTTTAACAGCAGGTTCAGATTCAGTTACTCTTAACGCAACCTTTTCATCTTTAGTTTGAATACCTAAAACTTCACCTTCGCACATCATAACTTGGCACATTGTTTCGCCTTCTACAATAAAGTTCTTATACCATTTTAAATTTTCAGCAGGTAATTCGATAGTTGAATAATCTTCATTATCCATAAAAACATATGAATCTCCATCAACATATGAGAATAACATGTCTTTTTTATCAATCTCGCATTTCTTGTATTTATTATTAGGATTTATTGTAGTAGCAACAATTGATCCACTTCTTAAATCTTTCATACGTACACGCATAACCGCATTACCTTTTCCTGGTTTCATGAAGTCTTGGTCTAAAACAAGCCAAATACTATCATTATATTCAAATGCAATTCCGGCACGTAAATCTATAGCAGCAATCATTTCCATAATTATTAATTCCTTTCAATTTTATTACTTAGATATTATACTAAAATTTAGTTTAAATGTCTAGTCTAAAATGGTTACATCATAACCAAATGTGTATGATTCATTTTCTTTTAAGCAAACAATATCATCTTTCTTAATAAAATCATAATCTGAATCGCTGTGATCAGCATAACCTTTCCAAGGTTCTAAGCAAACAAAAGGTGCACCAGGACGTGTCCAAATAGCTAAAGTATTAAATCCTTTATATGCAAAATTAATACCTTTACCTTCTTTATTTACTAAATTAACAGATTTAGATTTAATATTAGGAATTACAACTGCATCTATTTCAAACAATTTATAATTAAGTTTGATTTCATTAACATTTCTATATGCTATAGTATTAATAAAATCTAAAGTGCCGTTAGATACTGTAGGTGCATCCCAGCTTTCAGTTTCCATAAATTCTACTTTATAATCTTCAAATGTATCTTTCTCATACATAGGAAGGTTAAATCCTGGATGGCCTCCGATATTAAAATACATATCTTCTTTACCTTTGTTTACAACCTTATATCTAACTTCTAATTTTCTACCTTCAATACTATATTCAATAAATAATTGATATTTAAATGGATATAATTTCAAAGTGTTATCATCATATTCATCCACAAAGATTAATTTATTATCTTCTTGTTTGAATAATTCAAATTCTCTATCTCTTGCAAATCCATGTTGAGTCATTGAAAACAATTCACCATTTATATAAGTTTTTAAATCTTTTAGTGAACCTACAATAGGGAAAAGAACTGGAGCTTTACGATTCCAAAAAGAATCTCTCCTTCTCATATAGTCTTTACCATTAAAAAATAAATGTTCTTGTTCTGCACCTTTAGAGTTAATAACAATTTCTAATTCGTCATGTTTAATTTTATATTCCATATTCCACCTCTACATATATTTTACCACTTTTCAAAATAAAATAAAAGACATATTTTTATCGCGTTGATTTTAACTATTTATAATGATATAATATAATAAGAAAGAAGAATGAACAATATGGAAATTATTAAAATTAATCCTCAAGGTTTTTGTAAGGGAGTTATTAATGCAATATATACCCTAAACAAGTCATTAAAAGATAATAATTATTCTACACCCTTATATATGCTTGGCGGTATCGTTCACAACAAACATATCATAAATGCTTATATAAACAAAGGTATTAAAATTATTAAATTTGAAGATATTGATAATATCAATGAAGGCACTATATTAATTACTGCACATGGGTTAAGTAATGCAAAAAAAGAATATATAATATCAAAAGGTCTAAAAATTATTGATACCACATGTATGGAAGTTAAAAAAATCCAAGATGTTATTAATGAGAAAGAGAAAGAAGGATTCGATGTTATTTATTATGGCTCATCATCTCATCCAGAATGCAAGGCAATTTTAGAAGACCACAAAAACATTCACTTAATAGAAAATTATAAAGATATAGAAAATTTAAATATCAAAAATAATAATATTATGTTTACATCACAAACTACATCTTCTTCTTTTGAAATCAGTAAAATTGAGAAGGTATTAGAATTTAAATATCCCCAACTAATCAAGATATCAGATATATGCAATGCTACAAAATACCGTCAGCAAGCATTGATTGAAAAAGCGAAAGAATGTGATTTAGTATTAATCATAGGTGATAAATTAAGCAACAATACTAAAATGCTTGTCAATTTAGCTAATAAATACACTAAAGCGATACAAATTGAGAATCATGATGAATTAGATAATATCAATCTAAAAGGCGTTAAAAAATTAGGTATTACAGCAGGAGCATCTACTCCTAATATATTAGTTGATGAAATAATAAAAAAGATTAATGACGATAACTATATCATTAATCTTGAAGATGACGATTATATAAACTATAAATAAAAAGAAGAAAATTATTTTTCTTCTTTTATTTTTTTATTCTCATATCCATGTACCCAATCACTAAATATATAATATAATAAGAAAACAATTGAACTTAAAGCCCATGTTAATGGATAAGCCCAAAAAACATATACTATTTCATGTCTTATACCCATAATAATTGATAAATATAAAACTCTTATTCCGCACCAAATCGATAGCATTATTATCATAGGCACTATTGCTTTACCAGCACCCCTTGCAACTGCAGCAATGCAATGTGAAAAGGACAATAAAAAATAAAATATACTGATTGTTTTAAATTGTTTTGTTGCTATAGCAATAACATTAGCATCATCATTAAATAGCTTTATAATATATGGACTATAAAAATACAATAATACACCTACTAATTCAGCTAAGATAACTGAGCAAACGATACCAAATCTTGAACCATTTTTTGCTCTTCCATATTCTTTAGCTCCTAAATTTTGTCCTATAAATGTTGTTATAGCCATTGTAAAACAATTTATTGGAAGAAATGCGAATCCTTCAATTTTTGAATATGTTCCACATGCTGCCATTGCATCTTCACCAAATGAATTAATATTTGATTGAACGAATACATTAGCAATGGCAATTACAGAATTTTGAATTCCTGCTGGTACACCATATTTAATTATCTTGGATAACATACCTTCATGAAATTTGATATCTTTAATACGCAATTGATAAATAGTCCCACTCTTCATTAAGAATATCAAACACAATAACGCACTAATAATTTGTGATAAACTTGTAGCAACAGCTGCTCCTGTAACGCCCAAATCAAATACAGCTACAAATAGTAAATCCAATAACACATTTAGACATGAAGAAAAAATTAAATAAAATAATGGCCTTTTGCTGTTACCTACAGCTCTTAAAATGCTATTAAAAATATTATACATAATATTTCCAGATATACCTAAAAAATAATATCTAAAATAGGTTATTGATAATGGTAAAACATCTTCTGGTGTATTCATCCATTTAAGCATATAAGGAGTAAGAAAAACACCTATAATTGTTAATATTATACTAGCTACTATTCCAAAAGCTACATTAGTATGAATTGCTTTGTTCATTTTATCATAATCTTTTTCTCCAAAATATTTAGAAATTATAATACTAGCACCCATACTAGTTCCTAAAAAGAAACTTGTAAATAAAAATATTAAGTTGCCACTAGATGCAACTGCAGCTAATGCTTTTTTACCTTCGAAGTTACCCACAATAATAGAATCTACTGAATTATATAATTGTTGGAAAATTTGACTAAATAATATAGGAAAAGCAAAAGCAATAATCAATTTCCATGGAGTTCCAACAGTCATATCTACTGTATTTTTTTGTTTCATTTCATTATTCATCTTTTTAATACCTTAGTATTTATTATATCATATATATTTTATTAATGCTTAAATATTTAGTAAGAATAGATAATATCTATTTATTGATTATTAATATATAAAATAGTATAATTGATTTTATGGAAACACAAGTAATAGAAAAAAACAAAAAACTTAATAAACACGAAATGGATATGTGTTCTGGCAATCTTTTCATAAAGATAATAAAGTTCTGTATACCACTTGCTTTAATGGGAATTTTAAACCTACTTTATAACGCTGCAGACTTAATTGTAGTTAGTAATTTTAGTGGTGATTCAGAAGCGCTTGGAGCCGTAGGATCTACTTCAACACTAATTAATTTAGTAGTAAATTTATTTATGGGCTTATCAGTTGGTACTAATGTTATTACCGCGAGATATTTTGGCGCTAAAAATTATGAAGGAATTAAAGATGTTGTTCATACTTCAATATTTATATCATTTGTTTTCGGTATCTTTTTAGGAATATTTGGCTTCTTTTTTGCTGATACTTTATTGAATTGGATGAATAATGATTTGGAATTATCTAGAGTATATTTAAAAATATATTTCATTGGTATGCCATTTAACTTATTATACAATTTTGCAGCCGCTATATTAAGAGCTGTAGGTGATACCAAAAGGCCACTGTATTTCCTTATAATATCAGGATTAATTAATGTATTTCTAAACTTATTATTTGTAATAGTATTTAATATGAGTGTAGCTGGAGTTGCAATTGCAACTATAACAAGTCAATTTATTTCTTGTGTATTAATCATGATTACTTTAATTAAGTCAAAAGATTGTTATCAATTTAGATTTAAATATTTAAAGATATCAAAAAAGGAATTAAAAAATATTGTAGCTATTGGTTTACCCGCTGGTATACAATCTTCATTATTTTCAATTTCTAACGTTTTAATTCAATCGTCAGTAAATCTATATGATGTTGTTGCAATGAATGGCAATACTGCAGCTCAAAATATTGAAGGCTTTGTGTATACAGCAATGAATTCAGTATATCATGCAGCATTAGCATTTACTGGCCAAAACTATGGCGCTAAAAAAACAAACAATATTAAAAAAGTTACTTTATATTCCTTAATAATAGTTACTTTAACTGCATTTTTATTTGGACTTCCTCTATTCATATTTGGAAGAACAGTTCTAAGAATATATACTAAAATACCTTCTGAAATTGAAGTCGGTTACATTAGATTACATTATTTATGCTTACCTTATTTCTTATGTGGAATTATGGATGTTATGGTTGGTGTTTTAAGAGGTATGGGCTATTCAACTATGCCTACTATTGTATCCATTGTAGGAGTTTGCGGATTTAGAATAATGTGGATATTATTAATATTCTATCGCTTTGCAACATTTACTGATGTAACTGAATTGAATTTATTATATGTATCATATCCAATATCTTGGATAGCTACATTTACTATTCACTTCATTTGTTATATAGTATTTTCTAAAAAGAAATTTGCGCAACTAGATTTTGAATATAAAATGTTACATGAATAAATTAAAAAGGATGTTAACAACACCCTTTTTTTATTTAAATAAATGATAACAAGAAAACTATTAAAACTGTAGCTATTACTACAATTATCATTTTTTGTTTTAAGAATGATAATATAATAGCTGTCATTGTACCTACTAAAGCAATATACATATTATTGCAAGTATAAAAAATAGCTGGAAAAGTTAATGAACTTAGCACTGCGTAAGGTACATAATAAAGAAATGATTTTATAAAAGTAGATTTAATTTCTTTATTAATTAAACATATTGGTAAAGCTCTTGGAATATATGTAGCCACACACATTATAATAATACATATTATTGCATACATTGTTCTTCACCATTCCTTGGAAATACTAGTGCTCCAAAACAGCACGCAACAACAGATGATATTATTATTTTAAAACCTAAACCTATTTGATTAACATATGGTACATATTCAAATATACAAGAAAGAGCAATAGCAACCAAACATACCAATGAAATTTCTTTACTCTTTTTTGCATCAGGAATAATTATTGCAATAAACATAGCATATAATGCAATATCTAAAGCAACTAAAATCCTGTCAGGTAAAAAATTAGCACCTAATGCACCTAATGCTGTACCAATAGTCCAACCAATTAAAGGTAATGTAGTTAAACCTAACATTAAAGATGTAGTTACTTTTTTCTTTTCATTTATTGCTATAGCATATATTTCATCAGTGATTCCGAAACTTATTAATATTCTTTTCCAAAATGGAGTTTTAACATCAATCTTTTGAGACAATGATACACTCATTAAAATATATCTAATATTTATTACAAATACTGTAATAAATATCTCAAAGTAACTTGCAATTTCAATCATTAATTTAACGCCTGAAAATTGACCGGCTGATGTTAAATTAGTAAATGAAAGTATTATAGCTACTACTGGTGAAATACCACCATTAACAGCATATATACCAAATGCAAATGATACTGCTAAATACGCAAGACCAATTGGTAATCCCTTTTTCACACCATCAAAATAATCACGCATTTTCACTTACACTTTCTTCTTTAATACTTTTAAAATATCCATACTTCTTATTATATACAAATAAAAATATAAACGCTAGTACTAAAGCTAAAAATTCGCAAATTATTATACTCCACCATATTCCTTCTTTTCCAAAAATTAAAGGAATAACAATTACAAAAGTAATTTGAAATACAATTGTTCTCATGAATGATATTACAGCAGATATCAAACCGTTATTTAACGCTGTGAAAAAACTTGATAAGAATATTGTAAAACCACAGAACAAGAAATGTATTGAAAAAATTCTAAATGCAAATATTGTGAGATTCAATAATTCTTCATCGTTCTTTATATATAATTTTGAAAATTGTGGACCTAATAATTCTCCAAGTACTAACATAACAACTGCAAAGAATGAAATAATTACTATGCTTCTAAGCAATACATTACGTAATTCTTTTTTATTTTGTGCTCCATAATTAAAACCAATTATTGGCGCCATACCTATAGAATATCCTATAAAAATTGCAACGAATATAAACGATACATACATTAATGTACCATATGCAGATATACCATCTTGTCCATAATACTTTAATAACTGAATGTTAAATACTAGTCCAACAATACTTGATGAAATATTATTAACAAATTCACTAGATCCATTAAAACAACTTTGTTTAATAACTTTAAATTCTATTTTAGTTTTTTCTAAATTAATATTACCATTTTTGTTTTTAATAAAATGAATAAGTGGAAATACACTACCTACTATATAACCAGATATTGTAGCTACAGCTGCACCAACTACACCCCACTTAAATATTTTAATAAATAGGAAGTCTAAAATAATATTAGTAAAGCCCGCAAGTAAAGTATAAAGAAAGCCAAGTTTAGGTTTCTCATCTACTACAAAATAACTATGAAATAAATTTTGTATCATAAAGAAGACTTGACCAAGTGATAATATTCTACCATATTTTATCGCTTGTTCAACCATTCCTTGTGTTGATCCATCTGTAATTCTTCCCATTGCATTAGCAATAGGCTTGATTAATAAGAATCCAACAATTGAAATAGAAACCCCCACAATAATATCTATTAATAACATCATTGTAAATACTTTATTAGCTTTTGATTTATTTCCTTCACCTAATAATTTACTTGATAAAGCTGAGCCACCAGTACCAAACATAAATCCTAAACCACCTACAACCATAATTATAGGCATTATAAGATTGACACCAGCATATGCATCTAAACTAGTATAATTTGATATAAAGTACCCATCAACAATACCATACATCGAAATAAATATCATCATAAGCATTGGTGAAATTACAAAATTAAAAATTCTACGAAAATTAAAATGATCACTTAATGATATCATAATTCTTTTCTCCTAAAAGATACTTAAAGTATTATAACATAAAATATAATTTTATGCATTAAATAAAAGAAAAACCTGCTATTATAAATAGCAGATTATTTCTATGATCTTAATTTGATATTTAGTTTATATTCTAAGTCTTTTAGAATACGTTTAACTTTTGCATTTATTACATCTTCAGTTAATGGATCGTTTGATGTAAATACCAATTTAACAGCGATAGATTTTTCATCTTCATTAATCTTTTCGCCTTCGTATAAGTCAAAGATATATGCATCAGTTAAGTATTGCTTATCACTCTTTCTAATACAAGCAAGTAAATCAGTAGCTAAAACATCTTTCTTCATTATTAAAGCTATATCTCTTTCTACGCTAGGTAACTTTTGAACCGGAACATATTTAGCTGTTTCTTTCTTATAATTAATGATATCACTGATATCAATTTCTGCAACATATACATTATCTAAATCATTTGAACGAGCATACATTGGATGGATTTGCCCAATATAACCTACTAAATTATCGCAAACATAAATTAATGCAGTTCTATTTGGATGCATTTCATTACATTCTTGATCTAAAGGTTTATATGTAGCTTCTAAACCTAATTTTTCAAATACTTGTTCTAAAATTCCTTTAACTAAATAGAAATCAACTATTTCTTTCTTGCCTTGCCATAAAGTATTAGAATATTCATTTGACAAAGCTAAAGCTAAATGTAAATCTTCCTGCTTTTCGCCATTGTTATTATAATATACTTTACCAATTTCGAAATTAGCTAAGTCTTTAATTTTTCTTGAATAATTATATTTAAATACATCTATCATTGAAGGAATCAAAGAATAACGTAATTCTTTTCTTTCTTCAGTTAAAGGCATTAATAATTCAATAGATGAAATATCGTCTTTATTTAAAATACCAAATGTATTATTTTGTTTTTCATTAACTAATGAATAAGTTACAACTTGATGTAATCCTAAACCTGTTAATACATCAATGATTGCTCTCTTGTTCTTATTTTGAAGAGTTAATTCTCCAGCCATTGCATCATTTGGTAAAGTTAATGGTAAATTAACATATCCATGTAATCTTGCGACTTCTTCAATTAAATCTTCTTTTATGCTAATGTCTGGACGTCTATTTGGTACTAAAACATTTAATGATTTATCTTTATTTTCAGTAATCTTAAAACTTAAAGATGTAAAAATATTTATTATTTCTTCGTTTTCGATATTTGTTCCTAATAAACCATTAATATCTTCTTTTGTAATTTTGATTTCTTTTTCATCAATATTAGTAATTCCATCAACTGCTGGCTCACCTACAATTTTAGCTCCACATAATGTCTTAAATAAGAAACAAGCATAATCTAGTGCTTCTTTAGTTCTATTGATATCAACACCACGTTCATATCTTGCTGAAGCTTCACTATGTAAGTTTAATCTAGCAGCTGTTTTACGAATAGTCATTGGATCAAATACAGCAGCTTCTAACATAATATTTTTAGTTTCATCAGTGATTTCAGAGTTTAATCCACCCATTACACCACCTAAACACATTGTAGTATTTCCATCAGTAATTACTACATCATTAGCACATAGTTTTCTTTCTATTTCATCTAAAGTAGTAAATAGTTCACCTTCTTTTGCGTCTTTGATTACAATTTTCGAACCAATTTTATCATAATCAAATGCATGTAAAGGTTGACCATATAAAGCTAAAATATAGTTTGTAATATCTACTGCATTATTAATCGAACGAATACCAAATGCAATTACTCTAGATGATAACCATCTTGGAGATTTACCAATTTTTACATCTTTAATTAATTGTCCGTAGTAACCAACGCAATTCTTTGTGTCAATTTTGATATTCAATACTTCATTATCTTTATTAATATCTCTTTCAAGTTTAAATACTAAAGGTTTTAATGGACGATTAAATGCAGCACTAAATTCATATGCGACACCTATCATTGATAATAAATCACCTCTATTAGGTGTAATGCCTAATTCTAAGATATCATCATGCCAATTTAAAGCCTTACTAGCATCACTGCCTACAGTAACTTTGTCTTCAAAATAATATATACCTTTTGAATATTTCTCTTCAATATATTTACTTTCAACGCCTAACTCTTGTAATGAGCAACACATACCACAAGATTCATATCCTCTAATCTTAGAGTGTTTAATTTCTCCTCCAGGAAGTTTTGCGCCAATTTTTGCTATAATTACATATTGACCTTTTTCTACATTAGGAGCACCGCATACAATATTTAATACTTCACTACCAACATCAACTGTTAATAAATTTAAATGATCACTATCTGGATGTGGTTCTTTAGTTAATACATGACCTATAACAATATTACTAGCATTAACTATTCTATCAACATTTTCTATTTCTATAGAATATAAACTTGCTTTATCAACGATTTCTTTAGTTGATAAACCAGTTAAATCTACTAATTCATTTAACCATTCTAATTTTACTCTCATAATTTATATCTCCTAGAATTGATTCAAGAATCTTTCGTCATTAATGTAGAATTGTCTAATATCATCTATACCATGTTTCAACATTGTAATTCTTTCAATTCCTACACCAAAAGCAAATCCTTGATATTTATCTGTATCATATCCTGCCATTTTTAATACATTAGGATGAACCATACCAGCACCTAATACTTCAATCCAACCGCTGCCCTTGCATAATGGGCATCCAGCACCCTTACATTTAAAGCACTCAACATCAACTTCAACACTAGGTTCAGTAAATGGGAAGAATGAAGGACGAAATCTTACTGCTAATTCATCACCAAATATATGACTTGCAAGAACAGTTAATGTTCCCTTTAAATCAGCCATTGTAACATTTTCTCCAACAACCAATCCCTCGCATTGCATGAATTGATGTGAATGAGTAGCATCATCATTATCTCTTCTATATACTTTACCAGGACAAATAATTTTGAAAGGTTGACCTTTCTTAGCTAATAATGTTCTAGCTTGAACTGGTGAAGTATGAGTTCTTAATAAAATATTTTCGTTAATATAAAAAGAATCTTGCATTTCTCTAGCTGGATGGCCTTTTGGTAAATTTAGCATTTCAAAGTTATATAAGTCCTCTTCAACTTCAGGTCCTTCGCATACTTCATAGCCCATACCAATAAATACATCTTCAATTTCTCTAATAGTTTTTTCTAAAAGATGCATTTTTCCTACTTTAATTTCTTTTCCAGGCATAGTAACATCAATACTTTCGCTCTTTAATTTTGCATTAACAGCTAAATTAATTAAATAGTTACGTCTTTCTTCAATTTTTTCCTCAACTTTTTGTCTAAAAGCATTAGCTTTTTGTCCTAATGTTTTCTTTTCTTCAATTGACAAATTACGCATATTTGCCATAATTTCTTGTAATGCACTTTTCTTTCCTAAGTATTGAGCCTTTGCTTCGTTTAATTCATGTTCTGATTCAATCGCATCAATACATTCACAAGCTTCTTTTTCTAAAACTTCTAAATCCTTCATATTCTCCTCCTAATATAAAAAAAGCCCTAAAATAAAACTTACAAAAAGTTTTATTCTAAGGACGAAAATTCCGCGGTACCACCTTAATTAAAAACAAAAACAATGTTTTTATTTTTCACTTCATTAATCTTGTAACGTAAGAATTACGTGGTTGATTAGACCCTCTCTAAAGATGAATTCATATATCTATTATTAGAAAACTTTCACCATATGTTTTCCTCTCTAAAATACATCAATATATTACTACTTCTTTTTTACCGATTTCTTAAACATTATAACATCACTTTTCTTAAAAATCAAGTTATAAATTTGATATTATTGACTAAAGAAGGCTTTAGGTGTATTATTATAATAAGTGTGGTTATATGAAAGTAAGATTAGCAGAAGAAAAAGATATAAACAAAATTATTGATATTTATACTAACGCAGTTAAATTTATGCGTAGTTATGGAAATGATAAACAATGGATTAATGGCTATCCTGGCTTAGAAGATATTAATATTGATATCTTAAATAAAAATTTATATGTTGTAGAGAATAATGACATTATTGGAGTCTTTGCTTTAGTATTTGGTAAAGATGAAAGTTATGATAAAATATATGATGGAAATTGGATTAATGATAATCTACCATATGCCACGATACATAGAATAGCTAATAACGGAGAATATAAAGGTATATTATCTATTGCTACAAATTATGCACTTACTAAAATTAATAACATTCGTATAGATACACATGAAATCAACATCCCAATGATTAAATCTATACAAAAAAATGGTTATAAAAAATGCGGTACTATATATTTAAAGAAGGATGGTAGTCCACGTTTGGTATACCAATTATTAAAGGAGGAATAAAAAAATGTATTATGCACCAGTTGTAATCGAAAGAACAAGTCAAGGGGAAAGATCATATGATATTTACTCTAGACTTTTAAAAGATAGAATAATAATGCTAAATGGAGAAATCAATGACGAGGTTGCAAATTCAATTGTAGCACAATTATTATTTTTAGCAGCAGATGATGATAAAAAGGATATATCACTATATATTAACTCACCAGGAGGAAGTATATCAGCTGGTATGGCTATATTTGATACTATGAACTTAATAGCACCCGATGTATCAACTATTTGTGTTGGTATGGCTGCATCAATGGCTGCCTTCTTACTAGCTAGCGGTGCGAAAGGAAAAAGATGTGCACTTCCAAATAGTGAAATAATGATTCATCAACCTTCAGGGGGCGCTCAAGGACAAGCTACAGAAATCAAAATTGCTGCTGAACACATAATTAAAATTAAAGATAGGATGAATAATATCTTAGCCAAACTTACTAACCAAGATATAGAAAAAATAAAACAAGATACCGAAAGAGATAATTATATGTTTGCTGATGAAGCATTAGAATATGGCATTATCGATAAAATTATAGGTGAAAAATAAAAAGGTCATTAAGACCTTTTTATTTTATATCTACCTCACTAGTCCAGCCACTCCAATATTCATCGTCATCAGCTTTTCTTTCTTCAGTTCCTATAAGTGACATTTCAGTTTTTATTTTACCCATTTCGATATCTAAATCATATGATATTTTACTAGCATTATACAATCTGTCTTTCAAATTTTGTGGGATATTTAAATAATATTTATATTTTAATGAATGCTCAATACTACTCCATAGATGCATGGCTAATGTTCTTATTTGAAACTCCATATAGACAGGTTGCAAACCATTTATAGTTTCTGCGTTATATCTAACAATCAAATGAAGAGACCTATATCCAGATGGTTTAGGGAATTTAATGTAATCTTTTACTAAAACAATTTTGATATCATTTCTAGAATTTAATAAATCATATATTTCATATGCTTCTTGGATGTATTTGCATGTAATTCTAATACCAGCGATATCAGTTAATTCATTTACATCATCTAAACTCATATTTAATCTTTCCAATTTTTCAATTATACTTTTAGGAGTTTTAACTCTACCTGTAACATCCTCTATTGGGTTTCTTAAACCTTGAGTATTATATTGTCTTCTGATAAATTGTAATTTAATTAGAAAATTACTAACTGCGAATTCATAAGGTTGCAAAAATACTTGCCAATCAATTTTATTTTCCATATTCTCTCCTAATCCTATTATATTTTACCATTTTTAGAAAGAAAAAGAAAGACCATTGACTTTATTTTTATTTTTTAAGTAAAGCTAATTTATTAAAACTATGCCTTTTTAACTTTTTTTTGAAAAAATATTGATTTTTTTATTTTATTATGTATAATATATTTGCATTCTAAATATGAGGTGGTATATATGCAAAAAGCTGATACTAAAACTATGAAAAAAGCTGAAGAAGTAGTTTTCAAAAGTTTATTAACATTAGATGAATATACAAAACTATTAAAATTATTCGAAGGAAAGACAAAAATAGACGTTCAAACTAATCATTATTTTGATACTACTAGATTTTCATTAAAAGCTTTAGATACTTCATTAAAAGTATGTGAAAGAAACGATTATTTATTAGTTTATAAAAGAAAAAAAGGTTATGCTATTGACAAAAAGAAAGCTACTATTTCTAATGAAGAATATGCATATTTACTTGAAAATGGCAAACTAAACGAAAAAGAAAATGACGATCGTGATATTCCATACATAAATGATGAATTGGCAAAATTAATTAAAGATCAAAAGCTTGTTAATTTCTTAAATTTATATACAGACAGAAGATATCTTCCATATGAAAGTGGAACTCTAAATATTGATAAGAGCGAATATTTAGGTGTAACTGATTACGAGATTGAATATTCTACTACTGCATACCATCAAGGAAAAGATGAATTCATCAAGCTAATTAGTGAACAACAAATTCAATATAAGAAATCAGATCAAAAACTTAAACGAGCTTATACAAGATTAAAAGAAATAAATTAAAAGGGGCTGTAAAAAAACCTAGGTTTTGAATTTAATAACCTAAGTTTATAGTCCCTTTTTTATTTTGCATATTTATAGTCTACTTTTGATTCCTCATTTATTGATTTCTTCTTTATTTTTGATTCTTTATTTGATAATC
>JAZLLM010000098.1:0-6569 GCA_045598145.1 Bacilli bacterium
TATAGTCTCTTACAAGCACTGATAATGAAAGTGTTGCGATAAATACAAATAATGGTATTAAAACAATATTAAACTTAGTTTCTTTTCTAAATATTGTATATAACAATACTTGTATAACAATATAAGCAACATATACAGCGATATAATCAGCTGCGGTAATCACTGCAAACAAAGCAAAGAATGCTAATGATATAGTTTTAATTTTATTATTATTTAATAATAATGAAGATAAAATAATTGAACCAATAGCAAAGAAGAAAGTCAAATAGCCAGATGCACTAATTATTGAATTAAACAAAATTCCATTATTCATTACAAATTCTAAATCAGCTAATTCATTCATTGCGAAAATTAATATAGATGTAATAAAACCTACCACACCGAATGCATAAATAGTTTTCACAAATGCATTTAAAATACGATTAATAAAACTGTTATTTTTAACTTTTTCTTCTTCTAAAGTAGGTAAAACATTTTCTTCTAAAGTAACTGGTGTTTCTTCTTTAATTTCAACCTTTTCTTCATTTTCTTCTTTTGGCTTTTGTTCATTTACAATATCAGCTACAATCTTATCACCTAAATCCATTGTTTCAGGATCTTTCGTAGGCATATCATCTAATTCAGTATTAACTGTGTTTAGTTTTTCTTTTAATTTTTCATTTTGTGAAGCATAATATTTAGCTTTTTTTGCTTGAACTAAAGCATCTAAATCATCAATATCATCTGTATCACTTGCTCTTTCAGGTTCAGCCTCTTCTTCTAATATACCTTGTTCTTCATTATATTCTCTTGATGCTTTTGCTAACTTTTCTTTTAATTCATTCTTTTTTGTATCTGGAGTAGATTCAGTTAAAATATCATTATCAAGTCTTTTGGATGCGTTTATTACTTTTTGCATTCTTGCTTTTAAATCAACGTTTGAACTTGTATCCTTTTCTTCATCAGGTTTTGACTTTTTATTAAGTAAATCCTCAAAATTATTCTTTTCAGCCATATTTATTTCCCTTTTTTATATATTTCTTTTAATATTAGTAGTGTAGCTTTCTTTCTTACTTCATTACGAGAGCCTTCTATTATAACTTCATTTGTATATAATTCATCATTATATAAAATTGCATAACAAACTTTACCTTTTTCTTCGTCTTTAAAATAGCCATTAGCATATCCACTTACTGATACACATACATCACTACTAGTTATCTTTTTTAAGCCATAAGCCATTTCTTTTACTACTTCAATACTAACAACATCATATTTATCTATTGTCTTAGGGTTTACTCCTAATATATCAATTTTTGCATCATTACTATAAGTGATAAAGCTTCTTTCTAATATATCACTAGCACCACTTACACTTACAATAGTACTTGCAAGCATTCCACCTGTCATACTTTCCGCAAAACTAATATGCAAGTTGTTTTCATTAAAGTATTTTACTATCTTTTCTTCTATCTTCATAATTATTTAGATACATTAAATCTAAATTCAGTTATATCACCATCTTGGAAAACATACTCTTTTCCTTCAAGTCTTAGTTTTCCAGCTTCTCTGATCTTAGAAACTGATTTATATTCAATAAAATCATCATATGATATAACTTCAGCTTTAATAAATCCTCTTTCAAAATCAGTATGAATAACACCAGCACATTCAGGGGCTTTCATACCTTTCTTAAAAGTCCATGCACGGCATTCTTTTTCGCCTTGTGTAAAGAATGTTTGTAATCCTAAAGTAGAATATGCAAGTTTAACTAAATTATCTAATCCACTTTCTTCAAGTCCATAATCAGCAAGTAACAAGTCTCTTTCTTCATCATCTAATTGACTTAAATCTTCTTCCATTTTAGCACTTATCATAACACATGCTATATTCTTTTTGCTAGCATATTCTTTAGCTTTAGTCACATATTCATTACCACCATTAACAATATCACTTTCTCCCACATTTAAAACATAAATCATAGGTTTTAATGTTAAGAAACTCATAGGTTTAATGAATTTATATTCTTCTTCAGTAAATGTTAATTCTGATGTCATTTTTCCTTGTTCTAATGCTTCTTTAATACGCATTAAGACTGCATATTCTTTCATTGCATCAGCATCTACCTTTAATTGTGCTTTCTTTTCAATTTTAGGAATTCTTTTTTCAATTACTTCTAAATCTGCAAAAGCAAGTTCCATATTAATTGTTTCCATATCATCTACTGGATCTACTTTACCATTAACATGGATGATATTTTTGCTATCAAAGCACCTTACAACATGACATATTGCATCTACTTCTCTAATATGAGACAAGAATTGATTACCTAGACCTTCACCTTTACTTGCGCCTTTAACTAAACCTGCAATATCAGTAAAAGAGAATGTGGTATATACTACGTTTCTAGGGTTAACTATTTTTACGATTTCATCTAATCTCTTATCCTTAACTTCAACTACTCCTACATTAGGGTCTATAGTAGCAAATGGATAATTAGCACTTAATACATTTGATTTAGTGATAGCATTAAATAAAGTTGATTTACCAACGTTTGGTAATCCGACAATTCCAGCAGTTAATCCCATAATAAAATCCTCCAAATTATACCTATTTTATTATATTTATTGTATCATAATTTTAATAAATATTCAATAATGATAATAAAAAGATAGAAGCACAAAACAAATGAGTGCATCTATCTTTTATAAAATCATTCACCTATATAATTAACAATAGTTTGTAAATCAATTGCAAATCCCATACCTTCTACAGTATCTTTAACTATTTTTAAAGTGTTGATTCCTATTAATTTACCTTCCATATCTAATAATGCACCACCACTATTTCCTGGGTTAATTGCGGCATCATGTTGGATGTATAAAGCCTTATCATTATCTAAATCTCTTTTAGCGTATGAAATTACACCAAATGTTACAGAATTATAATAATCATAACCTGTTGGATTACCAATAGCAATGATAAAATCACCATCTTTATATGTATTAGTTTTTGAGATTTCAATTGGGGTAATGTCTTTAGTATATATAAATGTGATAACTGCTAAATCAGCAGTAGCATCAGATTTAATTAAAGTAGCATCTACTTCAATATCATCATCTTCTCCACCAATGTATACTTTTAATGTATTTGCATCTTCTACAACATGATGATTTGTTAGAACAGTATATTTAAAGCCACCACTTACAGTTTCTTTCTTATAAATAACACCTGAACCAACACCACTTAAAGCTAAAGTCTTACCACTTAATTCATAATTACTAACACCAATAACTGCATCTTTAGTTTTAGCTACTACATCAGTTACAGTTTTATTTAAACTAGTTAAGTCAATTTCACCAACTATTTCATATGAATTATTGTAAATGTAATTATATACAACATCTTGAATACCACTACCACTTCTTACAAGAATAGATATAGTATCATAAATAGCTGGATTAGATGATAGGGACGCTTTTATACTAACTAAGCCAGTAATATTAGGAGTTACTTTACCGGTTTGATCTACTGTAGCAACTTTTTCATCCATACTTTCCCAAATAACAGTTTCATTATCCTTTAAGCTAATATTTGCACTTAAATTTAAATGCTCATGTAATAATACCATTTGACTTCCAGTAATTTCTAATTTGCGATCATCATTAGTAGTTTGTAATACATTTAAGAATATTTTACTAACATGGGAATTGAATGTGGCACTGATATAAGTATAACCAGCACTTATACCTGTAATATCACCTTCAGCGTTTACTTTTGCTACATCTTTATTACTACTATCCCAAATTACTTCACCACTTTCTGATAAATCATTAGCATTTGTGGCAAGTCTTACAGTATCTCCAACATATATATTTAATTCTTTATATCCTACTGATATTTGAAAGTTAGGTTTAGCACCAAACATTAAGCATCCACTTAAGCTAAAAGTGAACACTAACATCATACAAATCAATATTAATTTGATATTTTTCTTCATATTTTCACCCTAGAAAGTAACACTTAGTGTTAATTCCTTTCCGTCTCTTAAAACTTTTAATTCAGCAGTTTGACCACTACCTATGATAAATTTACCTAATTCTGCCCTTAACATATATGAATATTTAGTTTTAACACCATTAAATTCTAATATTACGTCACCAGGAAGTGCGTGTGCCATATCAGCTACTCCGCCTTCAGTTACCGTAGAAATAAAGAAACCATATTCTAAATCTAGAGGGATTCCTTTCATTTCAGGATAATAGAATTGATAATATTCAATATTTTTATAATAATCTCTTACATCAATAATTGTAACACCCAATAAGGGTCTTTGCGGTTTATCTCCGACCTCTAACATTGATACAATATATTTAACTAAATTGATAGGCATTGCTAAACTCATACAATTAACTGTAGAAGTAATTGTAGTAATCTTAGTACTGTTAATACCTATTAATTCACCCTTTAGGTTCATTAAAGCACCACCATTATCACCTTCATTTATAGCTGCATCATGTTGGATATATTCACTATCCCAGTCATTTGTTTCATCATTATCTGTATCAGTGGCAATATAACGTTTAACATGACTAATTATACCCATATTAGCTGTTCTAAAATATTCTTTACCATGACTGTTACCTACAGAAATAATAAATTCACCTTGCTTAATTTCATCTGAATCACCAAACTTAGCTATTGGAAAGTAACATTTTGATTCAAATGTTAATACAGCTAAATCTACTTTGTCATCATATTCAATTAATTCACAATCAACTAATTCTTGATCATCGCCTAAATAAATCTTTAATTCTTCTGCGTTTTGTGTTAAATATTTAGTAGTTATAACATAATACTTAAATGTTTGTATATCTTTTAAATCACTAATACTTGTAATATTTTCTATTACATCACCATCAAAAGTAATACCATTACGTTTATATATAATTCCACTACCAAAGTCTTTTTCTTTTAAAAAGCCACTAGTAGTTTTAGTATAGTTTTGTACTCCTACTATTACATTTCTTATATTATGTATTAATATTTCTAGTAATCCTTTAGTATCATTTGCGTCAATTGTAGTTATTGGATTATCAATTACCTCTTGGTTTATTAAAGCTTCAAAATATTCTTCATCTTTTTCTTGTACAATAATTGTAAAGTATGAATATTTAGAATTATCAACTTTTGAAGTTACTTTAATTCTTGCCATACCTTCATTAATGCCTTTAACTGTACCATCAACACTAACAGTTAAGACATTAGTATCTGTAGATTCGAAGTTAACCTCTTGACTTATTCTTAAAGGCATTACCACAACTTCTAATTTAATTTCTTCGTTAGGTTTGATTAAAGTATCACCATATACATTAACTGCTTCTACTTTATCTACTACTTTAACTAGCAAAACTAAGTTTTGATTGTCTTTATTGTATATTTCTACATCACCAACACTTTTGGCTGTTCCTATATTGTCTTTAATTTCAAATATTGAATTATCACTACTTTCGTAATATGTAGTTTTAAAATCATATTCATCATTAAGATTAAGTTCAATCATTTCAATCTTTGTAATATAAAAATCTTCTAAGTTTGTGCATGATATTAATAAAAGTGATGCTATCATTAACAATATAATTGCAATCTTTTTCATATTTATCCTTTCTAGATATTAAAAAGTCTTTTAGCATTAGAAATTAATATATTTTCTAATTCTCCTTCATCTATATTTTTAATATCTTTAATTTTCTCTAAAACATTCTTTGTATATGCTGGCTCATTTCTTTTGCCACGATATGGTACAGGACTTAAATAAGGTGAGTCAGTTTCTGTAAGTACATAATTTATATCAATATTATCTAATACTTCATATAATTTGGAATTTTTGAATGTTAATGTACCCCCAAAGCCCAAAAAGAAACCAAGTTTAATATATTCTTTTGCCATTTCATAACTACCGCTGTAGCAATGAATTACTCCTTTTAAACCTTTATAACCCTTAATTAAGTCAAAAGTCATTTGAACAGCTTCCCTACTATGCACTACTATTGGTTTATTATATTTAATAGCTAATTCAATTTGCTTTTTAAAATATTCAGTTTGTAAATCAATATATGATTTATCCCAATATAAATCATAACCAATTTCACCAATAGCCACAATCTCTTTATGATTTATTAATAATTCTTCTAACCATTTTAAATCCATATCTTCTTCATTCATCTCTTTTAAATTTTCTGGATGAATGCCAACTACAGGATATAAATGTATTTTATCATTACTATATTTTTCACATATTTCAATAGCTTTATATGATGATTCTTTATCCCAAGCAATAATATTTATATAACATACATTATTTTCATATGCTCTTTGGATAGTTTCACTAATATCACTAGAATATGCTTGATCATTTAAATGTGCATGTGTATCAAAAATCATAAATATATAGTCGAGTAGACAACTTATCGTCTACGCTCCTCCCTTCATTTTATATTGTTTTAAAATATCATAATGTGAGTAAGCGTCTACTGTTGCCCCTCACAGAACCGTACGTGCCCTATTAAGGCATACGGCTCTTCATAGCA